>NZ_BAAAHE010000026.1:152184-180040 GCF_039525035.1 Sporichthya brevicatena | reverse complement strand
GGCGGCGCGGTCCTGCGGGCGATCGTCATCTGGGCCACCGGGTTAGGAGACACGCCCTAGGCCGGCGTCCAGCAGTGCGAACGCGTCGGCCTCGTCGAGTCCGGTCATGGCGAGCACGCCGCTCACGTCGAGGTCCTCGCCGGCGACGGCGAGGCGCCGGAGCATCGCCACCGTCGAGGAGTCCAGGTCGAGGAAGCGGGCGGTCACCGCGTCCCAGACGGATCGCGGAACGCCGGAGGTCGGGGTGCGCAACAGTTCGAGGGCGAAGAACGGATTGCCCCGGGCCATCTCGACCACGGCCGCCACCCGGTCCGGCGGAGCGTCGCCGGCCAACGCCACGAGGTCCTCCGGCGGAAGCGGTCCGAGTTCAATGACGTCGGCGCGCTCCGCGTGCGCCAGCCCCGCCACGCCCGTGGTCAGGCCAGGCCGCGCCGCCTCGGCCCGGTAAGCCAGGACGACGAGCAGCGGCCGCGCGCCGCGCGTCCGCGCCAGCTGGACGCAGGCCTCGACGGTCCCGTCGTCGGCCAGGTGGGCATCGTCGACGATCAGCACGACGCCGGTCCGCGGACCGCTCATCAGGACCCGGTGGGCCGCTCCGATCACCATGTGCCGGGTGACGCCCGCGGGAGGCGGCGCCGGGGCGGCGACCTCCGTCAGCTCGGCCAGCGTGGAGCGCACCTGCACCGTCACCGTGTCGAGCAGGTGGCGGTCGGCGGTGACCACGGACTCGAGCGCCTCGACCAGCGGGCCGTAGGCGCCACACCCCGCCCGGGCGGCGACGGTGACGGTCTGCCAGCCGCGCTCGGCAGCGATCGACTGCACCTCACGGCACAGCACCGTCTTGCCGATACCGGCCTCGCCGCGGACTGCCACCAGACCCGACCCCCGGCCGGCGGTCGTCGCCAACGCGCGCTCAACGGTCGCCAGCTCGACCTGGCGCCCGTGAATCGCCGGTCGCTCCGGCGCGAGCCCGTGGACGCAGCGGTCGTAGAGGGCGACGCTCTCGGCGTCCGGCCGCAGGCCGAGCTCGCGGGCGAGGGCGGCACGCAGCCGCCCGTACCAGCGGAGGGCGGCGTGCCGGTTCCCCGCGGCGAGCGCCGCGCGCATCAGCTCCCGGTATGCCTCCTCGTCGGCGGGGTCGGCCTCGACGACCGCCTCCCAGTCCCCCGCCCGCCGCAGCAGGGCGACGCGGGTGCGGTCGACGTGCTCGCGGCGGGTGGCCGCCCAGTCCTCGTACCGCGCGTCGGGCAGCTGGTCACGAGTGGCCAGTTCGGCCGCGGCCGCGCACGCCGCGGGATCCGCCGTCGCGAGCGCCGCCGCGGCCGCCCGTTCGAACTCGTCGACGTCGGTCTCGACCCCGGATCCGGCGAAGAGCGTCACCCGCCCGCCGGCCAGCACGACCGCGTCGTCCCGCCCGAGCACCTGCCGCGCGTGGTGGGCCGCCTTGCGGAGTTGGGCGGCCGCCGCCTCCGGCTCCAGGGTCGGCCACAACGCGTCGAGCACCTGGTCGCGCAGGAGCGACCGGCGCTCGGCGAGCGCGAGCAGCGCGACGAGTTCGGCCGGCCGCCGTCCGGGCCAGGCGTCGATCTCACGTCCGTCGACGAGGACGCGCAGACCGCCCAGCAACGAGATGCGGACGGTCATGCCGCCTCCGTCAGGACGTGCCGCTCACCGGCTGCAGCAGCGTACGGCGGACCTGCTCCAGAACGGCAGCCACGACGCCGTCCTTGTCGAGCGGGGTGGTGTCGAGCAGCACCGCGTCCGGGGCCTGGGTCAGCGGCGAGGCGGCGCGGGAGGAGTCGAGGCGGTCCCGGCGGGCCATGTCGGCGTGCATCTCCGAGACCGTGGCGTTCTCGCCGGTGTCGAGGACCTCGCGGGTCCGGCGGCTGGCGCGGGCGTCCGCGGAGGCGGTGAGGAACATCTTCACCGGGGCCTCGGGGGCGACGACGGTGCCGATGTCCCGGCCCTCGACGACGATCCCCTGACCCTGCTCCAACGTCCCGGCGATGATCTGCTGCTGCATCGCGACCAGACGGGCGCGGACGGCCGGCACGGCGCTGACCGCGCTCACGGCGCCGGTCACCTCGCGGCCGCGGATCGGGGCGGAGACGTCGGTGCCGTCGACGCTGATGGTCGGAGCCGTCGGGTCGGTGCCGATCAGCAGTTCGGGCTTGCCGGCCAGGGCGCCGACGGTCTCGGCGTCGTCGACGTCCACGCCCTCGCGGAGCATCCACCAGGTGATCGCCCGGTACATGGCGCCGGTGTCGAGGTAGCGGAATCCGAGGGTCGCGGCGACCTCACGGGAGACGCTGGACTTGCCGGACCCCGAAGGTCCGTCCATCGCGAGCACGATCGGCGCGGTCTCCACGGGCAACCATCCTACCTCTACATCGGCGCTGACCTGCGAAAACGACCTTGTGACGCTCACCAATGCACGGTCCATCCGCGGGAGCGCAGCTCCGCGACCAGCGGTTCTGCCCGATCCGGGCGCACCGCGATCCGCGCCAGACCCACCGGCTGACCCGGCGAGTGCTCGATCTCCAGGTCCTCGATGTTGAAGTCCGCGTCACCGACGTCGGTCATCAGCCTGGCCAGCTCGCGCGGCCGGTCGGGCACCAGGACCGGCACCCAGGTGTACTTCGCGGGCTCCCCGCCGTGCTTGCCGGGCAGTCGCGCCCGCCCGGCGTTCCCGGCCTGCAGCGCGGCCGTCACCGGCGAGATGTCGCCCGCCCGCAGCGCCTGGCGGACGGCCTCCAGGTCCCGCGCGACGCCGTCGAGCACGTCGGCCACGGCCGTGGCGTTGCCGCCGAGGATCTCGGTCCACAGCGCCGGGTCCGACGCCGCGATCCGCGTGACGTCCCGGACTCCCTGCCCGGCCAGCTGGACGGCGTCCTCGGGTGCGTCGACGAGCCGCGCCCCGACCAGGCTCGCGAGCACCTGCGGAGCGTGCGAGACCAGCGCGACGGCGCGGTCGTGCTCCTCGGGGTCCATGACGACGGCGTTGGCGCGGCAGAGCCGGATCAGCTCCCGCACGGCCGCCACGGCGTCCGGCGCGCTGTCCGCCGACGGCGTCAGCACCCAGGGACGGCCCTCGAACAGGTCGCCCCGCGCCGCCGTCGGGCCCGACCGTTCGCTGCCCGCCAGCGGGTGGCCGCCGACGAAGGTGGTCGCGTCCGCCCCGGCGCCCTCCAGGGCGCGCTGCAGGCCGCTCTTGGTCGAGGCGAGGTCGGTGTAGGCCGCCGCGGCGCCGCGGCGCTGCAGGTCCGCCAGGACGGCCGGCACGGCCGCCGGCGGGGCGCCGATCACGGCCAGGTCCGCGGGGGGCGTGTCCGGCCCCGCGACGGTGCCGGCCCCGAACGCAGCGGCCATCTCCGCGACCGCCGGGTCGCGGTCGGTCAGGTGGACCTCGACGCCGTGGCCGCGCAGGGCGAGGGCCACCGAGGTGCCCATCAGCCCCGTCCCGACCACCAGGACGCTGCCCAGGGCCGGGAGCTCGGTCACGGAACCCGGCTCACTGGGCGATGTCCTTGCGCAGCGCCACCGCGCCGCGCAGGTACACGTGCGAGATCTCGGCCTTCGTCAGCTCGGTCTCGGCGTGCGCGAGCAGCCGGATCACGCGCGGCATCGCCCCGGCGATCTCGAGCTCCTGGGCGCACAGCAGGGGCACGTCGGTGATCCCGATGTCCCGGGCCCCGACCGCGGGGAACTCCGAGTGCAGGTCCGGCGTCGCGGTGAACACGATGCTGATCAGGTCGTCGACCGCCAGCTTGTTCCGCTCGAGCACCGCCCCGACCAGCTCCGCCACCGACGCGAGCATGTGCTCCCGCTCGTCGGAGTCCAGCTGCACCGCACCGCGGATCGCCCGCACCGCCACGTTCGAACCTTCCCTCGTTGCTGTCTCGTGCGCGGCAAACCCTAGCCGCGGGGACGCTTCGGCCGGGGTGCGGTCTTCTTCGCCACGGTCTGCTTCGCCACGGTCTTCTTCGCCACGGTCTTCTTCGCTGCCGCCTTCTTGGCCGGCGCCTGCTTCGCGGTCGCGGCCTTGCGTTCCGCGGCGGCCTTGCGGACCGAGGGGGCGCCGACGTTCTTCCTCGCCGGGTCCGGCCGCTTGCCGCCGCGCTTCGCCGCGGGCTTGGCGGCGGTCGTCCCGGGGACCTTCGCCGGGGCCTTGCGGGGCTTGTCGGTCGACTCGGACGCCGTCAGCAGCGCCGAGATCTCGTGCGTGGTGAGGTGGCGCATCCGGCCCGGGGCGAGGTTGCCCATGTTCACCGGGCCGATCTGGACGCGGACCAGCCGCGACACCGGGTGCCCGACGGCCTCCAGCATGCGGCGCACGATGTGATTACGGCCCTCGTGGATCTCGATCTCCACCTGGGCCCGCCCGCCGACCAGACCGATCTGGCGGAACTTGTCGGCGCGCGCGACGCCGTCCTCGAGCTCGACGCCGGCTTTCAGCGTGCGGCTGAGATCGCGCGGGAGCGGGCCGGGGACGTCGGCGAAGTAGATCTTTGTGACGCCGTACCGGGGGTGCGACAGCCGGTTCGCGAGCTCCCCGTCGTTGGTGAGGAGGATCAGGCCCTCGGTGTCGGTGTCGAGGCGACCGACGTGGAAGAGCCGCTCCTTCCGGTCACGGACGTAGTCCCCGACGCAGGGACGCCCCTCCGGGTCGCTCATCGTCGAGACGACGCCCTTGGGCTTGTTCAGCACCAGGTACGTCATGCCCGTGCGTGTCGGCAGCCGTGAGCCGTCGACGCGGATGATCGCCGTGTCCGGGTCCACCCGGGTCCCGAGCTCGGTGACGATCCGCCCGTCGACCTCCACCCGGCCCTCGGCGATCAGGTCCTCGCAGGCGCGGCGGCTGCCGACACCCGCGGCCGCGAGCACCTTCTGCAGGCGGACCGGCGTGCCGGCGGCGGTCGTGTCGTCGGCGGTGTCGAAGTCGTCGCCGTCGCTGTTGCCGTCGTTGATGTTGCCGTCGTTGATGTTGATGTCGTCGTCCACTAGGAGCTCGGGAGGTCGAGGTCGCCCTCGAGGGAACTGAGGTCGGGCAGCAGCGGCGCCAGCGGCGGCAACTCGTCGAGCGAGTTGAGCCCGAGCTTCTCGAGGAACAGGTTGGTGGTCCGGTACAGCGTCGCGCCGCTCTCGGGTTCGGCGCCGGCCTCCTCGACCAGCCCGCGCGCGAGCAGCGTCCGCATGACGCCGTCGACGTTCACGCCACGCACCGCGGACACCCGCGACCGGCTCACCGGCTGCCGGTACGCCACCACCGCGAGGGTCTCCAGCGCGGCCTGCGTCAGACGCGTCTGCTGGCCGTCGCGGACGAATCGCTCGACGACCGGCGCGCACTCCTCGCGCGTGTAGAAGCGCCAACCCCCGGCGACCTCACGCAGCGCGATGCCTCGGCCCTCGGCGGCGTACTCCTCCGCCAGGGACCGCAGGCACTCCTCGACCTCCGCCGGGGGCCGCTCACACACCTGGGCCAGCATCGTCGCGTCCACCGGGGTGTCGACGACGAGCATCACGGCCTCGACCGCCGCCCGCAGCGACGGCCCGTCCGGGCCCCCCACGACCCCCGCCGGGATCTCGTCCTCGACGGCGTCACCCTCGGTGGAGATGTCATCTCCAGCGGTTGCGGCTGTCTCGGTGGAGATGTCATCTCCAGTGGTGTCGGCGGTTGCGGTGGAGATGTCATCTCCAGCGGATTCGGCCGTTTCGGTGGAGATGTCATCTCCAGTCGTGGTCTCGACGGTCTCATCGATGTCGATGCTCATGACCCCTCCTGTGCTGAGGCGCCCGGTTGGGCGGGGCCCGGCTGGTGCGGAATGGCGGGTGCCTCGTCGAACTCGTCGGTGACCTGGACCTCGGCGTCGTCGGTCCCGGTCCAGCGGACGTGCAGCTCGCCCAGCGGCGTCAGCTGCTCGAACCCGACCACCTGCTCGCGGTAGAGTTCGAGCAGGGCGAGGAAGCGGGCGACCTTGGTCAACGTGTCGGGCGCGTCGGCGACGAGCGCGCGGAACGTGGACGCCCCGGAGTGGCGCAGGCGCTCGACCAGCACCGCCGCCTGCTCGCGGACGCTCACCTTGGGCATGTGCAGGTGGGCGATCGAGACGACCGGCTCGGGCTTGGGCTCCATCGCCTTCATCGCGAGCGCGGCGAACTCCTGCGGACCGAGACCGATCAGGACCTCGGGCAGCAGGGAGGCGAACGGCTCCTCCAGCCCCACGGTGCGCGGGTAGCGCCGGGACTCCAACGCCATCCAACCCTCGAACTGCGACGCCACCTGCTTGTAGGCCTTGTACTGCAGCAGGCGCGCGAACAGCAGGTCGCGGGCCTCCAGCAGCGCCAGGTCCTCCTCGTCGTCGATCTCGCCCGCGGGCAGCAGCCGGGCCGCCTTGAGGTCGAGCAGCGTCGCCGCGACGACGAGGAACTCGCTGGTCTCGCCCAGGTCCCAGTCGGAGCCCTGGGCGCGGATGTAGGCGATGAACTCGTCGGTGACCTTGGCCAGCGCGATCTCGGTGATGTCGAGCTTGTGCTTGGCGATCAGGTTCAGCAGGAGGTCGAACGGGCCTTCGTAGACGCCGAGGTGAACCTGGAACTTGCCGTCGCCCTCATGGGCGGCGTCGAGTTCCGTCTCAGCAACCTCATCCGACGCACCGGCCGCCTCGGGAGCCTCGAGACCGGGATCGAGGGCGGAGTCCACCGGGGAACCTTAACCGACGCCGGGGCCGGCGCCGTCAGCGGCGATGCGCCGCCTGCTCCTCGCGGGGCCGGGCGAGGAGCTCCCGCGCCAGCTGGCGGTAGGCCTTGGCGCCCGTCGAGGACGACGCGTAGGTGGTGATCGGCTCACCGGCGACCGTGGTCTCCGGGAATCTGACGGTCCGTCCGATCACGGAGTGGAACACGCCGTCGCCGAACGCCTCCACGACGCGGCTGAGGACCTCGCGGCCGTGGACGGTCCGTGAGTCGTACATCGTCGCGAGGATGCCCTCGAGGCGCAGCTCGGGGTTGAGGCGCTCCTGCACCTTGGCGATCGTGTCCGTGAGCAAGGCCACGCCGCGGAGCGCGAAGTACTCGCACTCCAGCGGGATGATCACCGAGTGCGCCGCGGTCAGGGCGTTCAGCGTGAGCAGGCCCAGCGACGGCTGGCAGTCGATGATCATGACGTCGTAGTCGGCCATCGCCGGCTGCAGCGCCCGGTACAGACTCTGCTCGCGCGCGACCTCGTTGACCAGCTGGACCTCGGCCGCGGCCAGGTCGATGTTGCACGGCAGCAGGTCCAGGCCGTCGACGTTCGTCTTGAGCAGGACGTCCTCGACGCGCGTCCCGCGCTCCATGAGCAGGTTGTAGATCGTCACGTCGAGCTCGTGCGGGTTGATCCCCAGGCCGACGGAGAGCGCGCCCTGCGGGTCGAAGTCGACGAGCAGGACGCGGCGGCCGTACTCGGCCAGCGCGGCGCCGAGGTTGATGCTCGACGTGGTCTTGCCGACCCCGCCCTTCTGGTTGCACATGGCGATGACGGTTGCCGGGCCGTGGTGCTCCAGCGGCGGCGGCTCCGGAAAGTGCGGCAGCGGGCGACCCGTGGGGCCGAGCTTGCCGGCGGCCTTGGTGGACTCCGCGGGCTCAGCGACAGGAGCCGACGCGGCCGGGGCCGAGTCGACGCCGAAGACCGGGTCCTCGGCGAGCGCCTCCTGGTCGACGTGGTTCGACGGACGGTTCGGGGACCAGCGGTCCTTCGGGACCACGGCCCGTGCCGTCGGCAAGGGCGGGAACGACTCGTCGGCCCGTGCGGTGGCGGCGAATCGCGATCCGAACTTCTCCGTCATGTGCTGCCGACTTTCTCCGCGAGGGCACTGGTCGTCCCGTTCAGGGTCCACCACTGCGAGGCAAGTTCCGCGGCACCGGCGCGGCGTGTCGCGAGGGTCCTTGACAACGTCCTCGCATTGTGTTGCGGGTGGGGCTGATGTTACCCGAGTGACTTCTCAGCGCGCCCGCGGGTGGGAGCTCGCGTAGACCTCGCGGAGGCGGTCGACGGTCACCAGCGTGTACAGCTGGGTGGTCGCGACCGAGGCGTGTCCGAGCAGTTCCTGGACGACGCGCACGTCGGCCCCGCCGTCGAGCAGATGCGTCGCGAACGAGTGCCGCAGGGTGTGCGGGGAGACCTCGACGTCCAGGTTTGCCGCCTTCGCCGCGGCGGCGAGGACGGCCCACGCGCTCTGCCGCGACAACCGACCGCCGCGGGCGTTGAGGAATACGGCGGGGATGCCCTTCCCGGCCTGGTTGAGGACCGGCCGGCCCTGGACGAGGTAGCGGTCCAGCGCCTCGAGCGCGTAACTGCCGAGCGGGACGATCCGCTCCTTGCCGCCCTTGCCGAGCAGGCGGACCGTGCGCGACTCCAGATCCAGGTCGTCGACGTCGAGCCCGACGGCCTCGGAGATCCGCGCGCCGGTGCCGTAGAGCAGTTCGAGCAGCGCCGAGTCCCGTGTCGTCAGCTCGGTGCGCGCACCCTTGCCCGCCGCCTCGATCAGAGCCTGCACGGCCTCGAGCGGGATCGCCTTGGGCAGCCGCTGCGGACGCTTCGGCGGGCGCACCGGTCGGGCCGGGTCGACCTGCGCCATCCCCTCGCGCACGACGAACTTGTGGAAGCCGCGGACGGCGATGACCGCCCGCGCCGCCGAGCTCGCCGACAGCGGCGGGTGGTCGTCGTCGCCCTGGCGGAGCCGGGCGAGGAAGTCACTGACGTCCTGCTCGGTCACCGCCGCCACGTCCGCGATCCCCCGGTCGTGCAGGACCGTCGCGTAGCGGTTGAGGTCCCGGCGATAGGACAGCAGCGTGTTCTGCGCCAGGCCCCGCTCGACCGCCAGATGGTCGAGGTAGCCCCGCAGCGCCAGGCCGACCTCGGTAGTCATGGCAGACAGGACTACCGGGTCGGACTGACATAACCACTGCGACGCGCCGGTGTCAGCGTTCCGGTGTCAGCTCTCCGGGCGCCCGTCGAGGACGTCGCGACCCGCGCCGCCGATGAGCTGGTCGCGGCCCTTGCCGCCGTAGAGGACGTCGGCTCCCTTGCCGCCGCGGAGCACGTCACGGCCCCGGCCGCCGCGCAGGACGTCGTCGCCGCGCCCGCCGATCAGCGTGTCGTTGCCGGTGCCGCCGTAGACGACGTCGTGGCCCGCGCCGCCCCGGATGGTGTCGTTGCCCCCGTAGCCGTAGATGACGTCGTTGCCCCCCTTGCCGTCGATCACGTCGCCGAACCTGGAGCCGCAGATCACGTCGTCCCCAGGGGTGCCGACGATGGTGCGCGGGCCGGTGGCCTTGCGCTGGTCGAGCGCCCCGGAGCAGCCCGGGCCGCTGCTCGACCCGCCGGGTCCGACGGGCCCGGCCGGGCCCTGCGGTCCGGCCGGCCCGGCCGGACCGGTGTCGCCCTTGTCGCCCTTCGGTCCCTCCAGGGACGCGGCGCGATAGGCGATCCGGACGACGCCGTCGCCGGCCCGCACGCCCGAGTCGTTCTGCGCGGAGCCGAGCTCGGCGATCGGGGCGACGTAGCCACTGCCGCCGGCACCGCCACCACTGCCCAGGAAGTCGGACGCGCCGCCACCACCGGCCGCGAACCCGCCGCCGCCTCCGCCGCCACCCGAGGTACCGACGAGGGCGTCACCGCCGGCTCCGCCGAGCTCGTCCGTGCCGGACCCGCCCGGGGTGAAACCGGTGCCGCCGGCGCCACCGACCGGGCTGCCGGCCGTGCCGCCCTGCGCGGCGCCGATTGCCCCCGCCGCCGGACCGTTCGCGCCGGCACTGCCGCCGCCGGCGCCTCCGGTGAAGGCGCTCCCACCGCCGCCGCCCCCGCCGACGACGATGCGATCGGTCGTCGCCGTGCCGTCGAGTCGGACGTCGGAGGCGCCGCCCCCGCCACCTCCGCCGAAGTCGAGGATGCCGAAGCCGCCGGCCCCGCCGCCGTTGAGCCCGCCCGGACCCCCGAATCCGTTCCCTCCGTTGCCGCCCGCTCCCCCGACCCGGACGTGCAGAACGGTGTTCGGGACGACGGCGAAGATGCCCGCGCTCAACCCGCCCAGACCGCCGGTCGTGGCTGCGCCGCCCGGGGCGGCGCTGCTGCCACCCTGCGCCCCGGCAGCCGTGATCTGGACGCTGGTGACGCCGGCGGGAACGACGAACTCGTAGTCGGCCACGGTCGGATCGGTGTAGACGCAGGTGATGAGGCCGTACAGGTCCGTCGTGGTGCAGACGCCCGCGGTCGCGGCGTGCGCGCCGGGCGTCGCGACGGCGAGACCGCCGGCGGCCAGGGCGAGGACGGCAGCGACGCTGCGGGCGGTGTGGAGGCGTGCGGAGGCTCGTGAGGTGACCATGGCGACCCTTCGGCCGCTCGCCGCCCCAGCTGAGGACCCTCAGCCCAGGACGTCGGTCAACGGGGTCGCGGGGAGGCCGTGGGCCTCGGCGACCGGTCCGTAGACGACCTGCCCGGCGTGGGTGTTCAGGCCGAGGGCGAGGGCGGGGTCCCGGCGGGCGGCGTCGCGCCAGCCGAGGTCCGCGATCTCGAGCGCGTAGGGCAACGTCACGTTGGTGAGGGCGTAGGTGGAGGTGTGCGGCACGGCGCCCGGCATGTTCGTCACGCAGTAGAAGATCGAGCCGTTGGCCTCGTACGTCGGGTCGCCGTGGGTCGTCGGCCGTGAGTCCTCGAAGCACCCGCCCTGGTCGATGGCGATGTCGACCAGGACCGTGCCCGGCTTCATCCGCGACACGAGGTCCGACGAGATCAGCTTCGGCGCCTTCGCCCCCGGTACCAGCACCGCACCCACGACGAGGTCGGCGTCGAGCACGGCCTTCTCGATCTCGTAGGCGTTCGACGCCACCGACTGCACGTGGCCCTGGTAGATCCGGTCGGCCTCGCGGAGCTTCGCGATGTTCTTGTCGAGCAGCAGGACCTCGGAGTGCATGCCGACGGCGATCGCCGCGGCGTTCATGCCGGCGACGCCCGCCCCGATCACGACGACCTTGGCGGCGTAGACCCCGGACACCCCGCCCATCAGCACGCCGCGGCCGCCGCCCGGGCGCATCAGGTGGTACGCCCCGGCCAGCGGGGCGAGCCGGCCCGCGACCTCGCTCATCGGGTACAGCAGCGGCAGCGTGCCGTCGGGCAGCTGGACGGTCTCGTACGCGATGCCGGTGGTGCCGGCGGCGAGCAGCGCCTGGGTGCACTCCGCCGACGCGGCGAGGTGGAGGTAGGTGAACAGCACCTGGTCGGGGCGCAGCCGGCCGTACTCCTCGGCCACGGGCTCCTTGACCTTGAGCACCATCTCCCCCGTGGCCCACACGTCGTCGGCGCTCGGCAGGACCGTCGCGCCGGCCGCCACGAAGTCGGCGTCGGAGATCGACGACCCGGCGCCGGCGTCGTGCTCGACGAACACCTCGTGCCCGTGCCGGACGAACTCGTGGACGCCCGACGGCGTGATCGCCACCCGGTACTCGTGTTCCTTGACCTCGCGCGGCACGCCGATCCTCATGGACTCAGCCTAGGAGGCCCGCGGGGGCCGTCACCGAAAGGAGACATGGACTCACCGTCCCCGGGGGCCTAGCGTCGGTCGCGGCCAGCCCGCAATGGCGCGAGGAGGCGCAATGAAGGTCTCGATGGTCCATCTGATGCCGCATCGGGAACTCCCGGAGGACTTCACCGAGCGGTACAAGTCCGTGTGGGTGACCCCGCCCTGGCACGAACTCGTCCCGGACCCGCAACGGATCTCCCAGTACTACAACCACTCGATGGACGAGCTGATCCACGCGGCCCGGTCGGGCTACGACGCGATCGGCGTGAACGAGCACCACCAGAACGCCTACGGCTTCATGCCGAACCCGAACCTCATCGGCACGTCCCTCGCCCGCGAGACTTCCGACCTCGACGTAGGCATCCTTCAGATCGGCGCCACGCTGCCGAACACGCAGCCGGCGATCCGGATCGCCGAGGAGTACGCGCTGCTCGACATGGTCTCCGGCGGACGCCTGATCGCGGGCATGCCGGCCGGCACGTCGATGGACGCCAACCAGTGCATGGGCATCCCGCCGATCGAGCAGCGCGAGCGCTACTACGAGGCGCACGAGCTGATCCTGAAGGCGTGGCAGTCGAAGGAGACCTTCGCCTTCAACGGCCGCTACAACCAGCTGCCGTCGGTGAACATCTGGCCCCGGCCGCTGCAGGACCCGCACCCGCCGGTCTGGATCCCGGGCCTCGGCTCGCTGTCGACGTGGAAGTTCGCGGCGAAGCACAATCACAACTACTGCATGCTCTCCTTCTTCGGCTCCCAGCTCGGCAAGAAGGTGATGGACGGCTTCTGGCACTTCGTCGACGAGGAGGGGCTGGACCGCAACCCCTACCGCGCGGGCTTCGCGCAGATGGTCTGTGTCGCCGACACCGATGCGCAGGCGGAGAAGCTGTTCAGCAAGCACATCCGCTACTTCTTCGACAAGTGCATGCACGTGCCGCTCCCCTGGTGGGGTCTGCCCGGACACCTCGACCACGCCAGCCTCGCCAACGGCATCCGCAGCGGGTCGGCCATTCGCCAGATGGAGATCATGGCGAACTTCAAGAACTTCACCTACGCCGACTTCGTCGACAAGGACATCGTCATCGCGGGCAGCCCGGCGACGGTGGCGGACAAGCTCGTCGGCGCGGTGAAGGATCTGCGCGTCGGAAATCTGATGGTGCTTCAGCACATCGGGTCGATGCCGCACGAGCTGACGAAGGACTCGATCTCGTTGTTCTGCCAGGACGTCCTGCCGAAGCTGCGCGACATCTGGGACGACGAGGGCTGGGTCAACCACTGGTGGCCGGCCAAGCTCCGTGGCCCGCGAGCGGTCTGAGGCGAGGGAGACGACGATGCAGCACTCTTCCGTCCACGACGTCCGGACCCTTGACCTCGAGGTCTGGGACGGTGACGTCCGCACCCAGGTCCTCGTGGCCGGCGACGGGCCGCCGCTGGTGTTCCTGCACCCGGTGCTCGGGCTGCAGTGGGACCCGTTCCTCGACACGTTGGCGCAGACCCACACGGTCTATGCGCCCTACCTGCCCGGCACCGCTCCCGGGGAGCCCGACGCGCACAAGCCGATCACCGACAACTACGAACTCACCCTCGTCTACGAGGAGATCCTCACCGCGTGCGGGATCTCGTCGGCGGCGGTCGTCGGGCACTCGTTCGGCGGAATGGTCGCGGCCGACCTCGCGGCGACGTTCCCCGACCGCGTCACGTCGATGGTCCTTCTCTGCCCGATCGGGCTCTGGACCGACGGCCGGCCGTTCCAGAACCCGTACCTGCTCGAGCTGCCCGAACTCGCGGCGGCAGCGTTCGCCGATCCGACCGGGCCGGTCGCGCAGGCGGCGCTGGCGATGCCCACCGATCCGGAGGCCCTCGGTGAGGTGCTCATCGCGCTGCAGTGGGCGATGGGCGTCGCGGGCAAGTACTGGTGGCCGATCCCCGACCGCGGCCTGAGCCGGCGCATCCACCGGATCACCGCGCGCACGCTGGTGATCTGGGGTGCCGAGGACAAGATCATCTCCCCCGAGTACGCGCACGACTTCGCGCGCTTGATTCAGAACGCGCGGGCCGAGGTGCTCTCGGGTGCCGCCCACGTCCCGCAGCTCGAGCGGCTCGACGTCGTGGGGCCGATGGTGACGGAGTTCCTGGCGGGCTGAGTCCGCAACTTCTGCTGCGCGGCGCGCCCGTCCGGACGCTCGGACGGGCGCGCCGCGCCGCACCAGATGCGAGGTGCCGGAGCCGTGGGGCACTAATTTCGCCGGGTGGCCGCCGAGATCCCGGTCTTTCGCCCCCTCGCGCTCGCGATCGTGCTGGGGTGCGCTGCCGTGACCGTCGCGGAGTCCGACGCATCCCCGGAGCGGCTCCCGGCCGCCTGCACCCAGGTCGACGCGCGCCTCGTCTCGTGCCTGTACACGACCCCGTCCAACTCCCCCGTCGCCTTTCGGGTCCCGGACGGCGTCTCCTCGATCACGATCACCGCCCGCGGCGGCACGGGCGGGCCAGGGGCGTCCGGTGGCCGGGGTGGCCGGGCCGGCATCGTCACCGCGACGCTCGCGCTGGCCGTCGGCACGAAGCTCGACCTCTACGTCGGCGCCCGGGGCGAGCCGGGCCGGATGCCCGACGCCCGCCGCGAGCCGACCGGCGGCGCCGGTGGGGTCAACGGCGGCGCACCCGGCGGCGGCGTCTCGACCGACACGGGGGCCGGCGGCGGCGGTGGGGGTGGCGGAACCTTCGTCATGTACGCGGGTCAGGACCCGACGGACGCCTCGACCGTGCCGCTCCTCGCGGCCGGGGGCGGCGGCGGGGGCGGCGGACGCGCGTCGGGCGCCGGATTCGGTGACCGCGGACCCGCCGGGTTGAACGGCGGCGACGCCGGTGGCGCGGCCGGCCGGCACGAGGGCAAGGACGGCCGCGGGGCCCGGGCGACCGACGCCGTTGCCAAGGGCGGCGGGGGCGGCACCGACCTCGACGGCGGACTCGGCTCGATGGCGACCCGGTACTCGACCCCGGCCGTCGGCGGGGCGAAGGGCGTCGGCGGCGCCGGGGCGAACGCCGCGGGTCTCGGTGCCGGCGGCGGTGGTGGCGGTGGCTTCTACGGCGGCGGAGGCGGCGGGGCCGACGGAGGTCCGCAGGCCGCGTCCCCGCCCGGCCTGGGTGGTGGTGGCGGCGGCAGCAGCTTCGCCGACACCCGGGTCGCCACGTCGGTCCGGTTCTCGCTCGGCCCGTCCGGGCTGCTGCAGGACGGCGTCGTCCAGGTGACGTTCGTGCCGCCGGCCGCGGCCCAGGAGTCCTCGGTCCCGGAGGGGACGCCGCAGTGCGCGGGCAAGCCCGCGACGATGGTCGGCACCCCCGGCGCGGACCGGATCGTCGGTACCCCGGGTGACGACGTCATCGTCGGCCGGGGCGGCGACGACGAGATCGACGGCAAGGGTGGGCGCGACATTCTCTGCGGCGGCGCCGGCAACGACACTCTCCGCGGCGGCCCCGGTGACGACGTGATCATCGGGGGGCCCGGCCGTGACCGCGGCTTCGGCGGCCCCGGCCTCGACTCCTTCGACGGCGTCGAGGAGATCAGCTACTGACGCGCCCTACCTCGTGGCGCGCACTGTCAAGAAAGGGTGACACCCCTTACTGCGCAGTAAGGGGTGTCACCCTTTCTTGACAGGGGGGTCAGGCGGGGCGGTCGCGCCAGGGGGCGGTGGCGGGGCGGAGCGAGTCGAGCCCGCCGGCGGTGAGGACGTTCTGGAGGGCGAGAGAGCCCATGACCACGAGCGGGTTGTGGAGGCGTCCGCCGAGGACGCCGGTGACGACGTCGGACAGGGCGACCCAGCGCAGCTCCATGTCCGCCTCCTCGTGGACCGCGGCGCGGCGCTCGCCGTCGGCGGGACGCACGCCGCGGGCGAGGTAGATCCGGACGGCCTCGTCGCTGATGCCCGGCGAGGTGTAGGCGTCGAGCAGGACGCGCCAGTCGCGGGCCTGGAGGTGGGCCTCCTCCTCGAGCTCACGCTTGGCCGCCGTCAGCGCCGACTCGTTCTCGTCGAGCAGCCCGGCGGGGAACTCCCAGAGGCGGCGCTGGACCGGGTGCCGGTACTGCCGCAGCATGAGGATCTTCGGGGTGTCCTCGGAGTCGTCGAGGACGAGGATCCCCACCGACCCCGGGTGGACGAGCACGTCGCGCTTGGCGACGAGGCTGCCCGGCATCGCGACCTCGTCGACGCGCATCGACACGACGCCGCCGGTGAAGGCGGTGGCGGAGTCGAAGACCTTCCAGGCGTCGTCGGTGTCGGCCAGTGGAGCGGCGGACGAACTCAACGCGCCACCGCGTACTCGGACTGCTGCGGCGGGTTCGAGCGCTCCTTGCGGCGCACGAGCCCGGCCTCGATCAGACCGGCGAACAACGGGTGGGCGCGCGTCGGGCGGGACCGGAACTCCGGGTGCGCCTGCGTCGCGACGAGGAACGGGTGGACGTCCCGCGGCAGCTCGACGTACTCGACGAGCCGGCCGTCGGGCGACGTGCCGCCGAAGACCAGGCCGGCGCGCTCGATCTGCGCGCGGTACTCGTTGTTGACCTCGTAGCGGTGGCGGTGGCGCTCGGAGACGTACGGCTCGCCGTACAGCTCGCGGACGATCGACCCCTCGGCCAGCTTCGCCGGGTAGAGGCCGAGACGCATCGTGCCGCCCATGTCGCGCTCGCCGGCCACGACGTCACGCTGGTCGGCCATCGTCGCGATCACCGGGTGCTGCGCGGCCGGGTCGAACTCCGCGGAGTTCGCGCCTTCGAGCCCGGCGACGTCGCGCGCGTACTCGATCACGACGCACTGCAGCCCCAGGCACAGGCCGAGCAGCGGGATCTTGTTCTCGCGGGCGTACTTGATCGCGCCGATCTTGCCCTCGATGCCGCGCACACCGAACCCGCCGGGGACGCAGATCGCGTCGCACTCGTCGAGCTGGGCCGCGGCGCCCTCCGGCGTCGCGCACTCGTCGGACGGGACCCAGCGGATGTGGACCTTCGCGTCGTGCGCGAAGCCGCCGTGGCGCAGGGCCTCGGTCACCGACAGGTAGGCGTCGGGCAGGTCGATGTACTTGCCGACGAGGCCGACGACCAGCTCGTTCGCCGGGGTGTGGACGCGGCGGAGCAGGTCGTCCCACGCCGTCCAGTCGACGTCACGGAACGGCAGGCCGAGGCGGCGCACGACGTAGGCGTCGAGGCCCTCGGCGTGGAGGACCTTCGGGATGTCGTAGATCGACGGGGCGTCGACGGCGGCGGCCACGGCCTCCTGGTCGACGTCGCACATCAGCGAGATCTTGCGCTTGACGTTGGACGGGATCGGGCGGTCCGAGCGGCAGACGATCGCGTCCGGCTGGATACCGATGCTGCGCAGCGCGGCGACGGAGTGCTGGGTCGGCTTGGTCTTCAGCTCGCCCGACGGCCCGATGTACGGGACCAGCGAGACGTGGAGGAAGAACACGTTGTCGCGGCCGACCTCGTGCCGCACCTGGCGCGCGGCCTCGAGGAACGGCAGCGACTCGATGTCGCCGACCGTGCCCCCGATCTCGGTGATGACGAGGTCGACGTTCTCGCCGCCCATGCGGCGGATGCGTGCCTTGATCTCGTTGGTGATGTGCGGGATCACCTGGACGGTGTCGCCGAGGTACTCCCCGCGGCGCTCCTTGGCGATGACGGCGGAGTAGACCTGACCCGTCGTCACATTCGCGGAGCCGTGGAGCTCGGTGTCGAGGAACCGTTCGTAGTGCCCGACGTCGAGGTCGGTCTCGGCACCGTCGTCGGTGACGAAGACCTCGCCGTGCTGGAACGGATTCATCGTCCCGGGGTCGACGTTGAGATAGGGATCCAGCTTCTGCATCGTGACCCTCAACCCGCGCTTGGAGAGCAGGTTCCCGAGGGAGGAAGCGGTGAGTCCCTTACCGAGCGACGACGCAACGCCGCCGGTGACGAACAGGTGCTTGGTGATGTGCGGCGCCGCCATGGAACTCCAGCCTACGGGATCGGCGGGGGTGCCCCGTCACGCCACTCACGATAAAGCTTGATCAACTCCTGTTGCACCGTCGTTTCGTCGGGCCAGGCAGCGCTGCGGAGCCGGCCCGCCGCCGCCAGTTCGGCGGCCAGTTCGGGCTCGGTGAGGACCCGCCGGACCGCCGCGGCCAGGGCGGCCGGGTCCCCGGGCGGGACCAGCAGGGCGGCGTCGCCGACCAGGGCCGGGACCCCGCCCACGGCCGTCGCCACCAGCGGCACCCCGGCCCGCAGGGCCTCCTGCGCCACCAGCGCCCGGGCCTCCCAGGTGCTGGAGAGGACGACGGCGTCCGCGGCGGCGAGCAGGTCGGCCACGTCGCGGCGGGCCCCGAGCAGGCGGACGTCCAGGCCCTCCCGGGCCACCTGGGCGGCCAGGGCGTCGGCCAGCGGCCCGTCCCCCGCGATCGCCAGGACCGGCGCCGGCTCCGCCGCGGCCCAGTGGCGGGCAGCCGCCAGCATCGTCGGGTAGTCCTTCTGCACGGCCAGGCGGCCGACCGCGAGCAGCAACGGCCGCTCGGCCGCCCCGAGCTCGGCGCGAACCTCCGCCGGGTCCCGGGTGGCCGGCGGCAGGGGCGGCGCGGCGACCGCCCCGAGCCGGGCGTGCCGGGCGCCGGAGCGGCGGGCGCGGTCGACCAGGTCCGCGGAGGCCCCGAGGGTCAGGTCCGCCCCGCGGGCGGCGACGGCCTCCAGACCGTGCTGCAGCGCCCGGCGGGCGCCCGCGACGACCGGCACGTTGTGCCAGGTCGCGACCAGCCCGGGTCGCGGCCGGCCGGCGGGGGACGTCCGGCCGGCGGGGGACGTCCGGCCCCGGGCACGGGCGGCCGTGCGCGCCGCCACGGCGACCGCGGCGGCCCGGAGCCCGTGGGCGTGGATCACCGTCGGGCGCCAGGAGGTGATCGCGGTGGTCAGGGCGCGGACGGTCGCGACGTCCCCGGCGCTCGGAGCTCCCCCGATCTCGACGGCGTGGAACACCGCCCCGGCCCGGCTGAAGCCGAAATCGAGGTCGCCGCGTTCCGGCCCGGCGACGGCGACGGGGATGCCGGCCGCCACGAGGCCGTCGACGACCGAGCGCACGTGACGCCCGATCCCGCCCGTGCTCCCGGCGAGGACGAGCAGGACCCGCGGCTCGCTCATCGCGCCCGCCCCTCGGTGGAGATGTCATCTCCACGAGACGGGGCCGATCCGGTGGAGATGTCATCTCCAAGGGTCGGGGCGGCGGGGCGCAGGCTGCCGCGGACGGCGAGGAGGGTCCCGCGGTCGCCGAGGGCGACGACGGCGAGCAGGACGGTCCCGGCGAGGGCGGCGCAGGCGGCGGTGCCGACCAGACCGCCGACGAACCCGGCGTCGTCGAACCGCGCGCCGAGCGGGGCACCGACGGCGGCGCCGGCGAGGCCGCCGAGCAGGGCCGTGACCGCGGTCCGGGGCAGGCCGGCGACGGCTGCCCGGCCGGAACGGTGCACGACGGCGGCCAGGAGCAGGACCGCGGCCACCGTCATGCCGATGGCGTTGCCGATGCCGAGGGCGAGAACGGTGTGCCGCTCGGCCACGGCGGCGACCAGCGCGACGTCCGCGACCACGACCACGGCCCAGCCGGTCGTGGCGGCGCGGGCGGCGGCGCGGCCGTGGTGTCCGGCGTAGAGAACCCGTGTCAGGTGCGCGACGAGCCCGTAGCCGACCAGCCCGGGCGCGAACGCCGCGATCCCGGCGGCGAGCGCGTCAGGGTCGTTCGAGCCGCCGTTGGAGGCGAACACCCGAGACGCGGGGACCGCGGCGGCGGCGACCAGCGCGGCGCCGGCGGCCGCGGCGACGAGGACCGCCCGCGTGGTGCCGGCCGTCAGCCGGGCGAGGCGCTCGGTCTCCCCCGCCTCCGCGGCTGCGGCGAGGCGCGGGAAGGCGCTGGTCGCGATCGGCACGGCGAGCACGGCGTAGGGCACGAGGTAGACCGCCCAGGACCACACGTAGGCGGTCAGGGCCCCGGGGTCGCCGGCGTGGTTGGCGAGCAGCGCGATGACGACCAGCGCGCCCTGCTGCGCCAGCAGCACGGCCAGGCCCGCTCCGGCGAGGCGCCGCACCTGGGGCAGCACGCCGGGCGGGAACGTCAGCGTCGGGCGGACGGTGACGCCGGCGGAGCGGATCGGCACCGCGACCGCGATCGCCATCGCCACGACGCCCAGCGTCGTGCCCACCGCAAGGGCGGCCTCGGCCGAGCGCGGGATCGCGTCGGCGGCCCGCTCGCCGTCGGCCAGCGCGACGAAACCGAGGTACGCCCCGATCACGACGAGGCTGGACACCAGCGGCGCCGCGGCGGCGGCGAGGAACCGGCGGTGGGCCTGGAGCGCGCCCCCGAGGACGACCGCGAGGCCGTAACAGAGCAGCTGCGGGGTGAACATCAGCAGCATCCGCGTCCCGGCGTCGACGGCGCCGGGGCAGTCCACGTCGTTCCCGAGCAGGACGCGCACGACGGGCCGGGACAGCAGCGCGAGCACGAGGGTGACGGGGACGAGGAGGGCGAGCGTCCACGACAGCAGGGCGGACACGGTGCGGTCGACGGCGGCGCGGTCGGAGCGCGCCACGGCGCCGGCGAGGACGGGGACCACCGCCCCGGCGAGCGCTCCCCCGGCGACGACCTCGAACAGGACGTTCGGCACCAGGTTCGCGGTGTTGTAGGCGTCGGCGAGGCAACCGCCGCCGACGGTCTTGGAGAACACGACCCAGCGGCCGAGCCCGACGACCCGGGCGACGACCGTCACCACCGCGACCGTGACCGCCCCGCCGATCAGGCCGGCGGCGAAACCCCGGGCCAGGGAGGGAGGGGGCGACGGCGCGGCCGGGTCGCTCACGTCGCGGTCGGGTGGGGCACGCGGCCGAGTTCGTCGAACCAGCGCAGCGGCGGGGTCGCGGCGATGACGCGCGTGAAGCTGATCTTCTCGCTGGCGGCGGTCAGGGCGGCGAGGCCGAGCAGATGGACGAGGCGGCCGCGGGTGCCGTAGCGCAGCAGGACGGCGGTGCCGAGCGCGGCGCCGAGCGCATTCGCCCCGGCGTCGCCGAGCATGGCCTCCTCACGGAGGTCGGCCGGCAGCAGACCCGCGGCGGCGCCGAGCGGCCCGGCGAGCAACGCCCCGGACGGTCCGCCCGCCGCCACCAGCGGCGCGTGCAGGAGCCCGAACTTCAGCGCGCGGCCCGGGCGCAGGTCGAACAGGTTGGCGAGGTTCGCGTACCCGGCGACGACGGCCCCGCCGATGAGGGCGTCGCGCGGTCGCACGGAGACCAGGGCCGCCGCGGCGAGCGAGGTCGCCCCGATGCCGCCCGCCTTGACCGCGCCGCTGGTGAGCCGGCCCTCGCGCAGGGCGGCGAAGTGCCCGGCGAACCCCTTGGCCTGCTGGGTCCGCAACCCGCCGAGGTCGTCGTAGGCACCGATCGCGCCGGCGCCGAGGATCGCGAGGGCCCCGGCCGCGCGGGCCGGCGCGGACAGCCCTGGGGTGAGTGCGACGGAGGTCGCGGCGCCGGCGGTGTAGGCCGGTCCCTCGAGCAGGGTGAGGCTGCGGCCGCGGTGGTTGATGCGTTCCCAGCGCCGGTCGGACCCGCGGCGGCGCCGGGCGGCCGCGTAGGCGCCCCGCGCGGCGAGGGTGCCGAGCGTCGCGGCGAGAACGGTGGATCGGGTGCTCATCGTTTCCCCGGGGCGGGTTCGGGCGGCAGCGGGGCGTCCGAGGACGTCGCCGCGCCATAGTGCCCGGCCCCGCCCCTCATCTGCTCGACGAGCGCGAAGACCAGCGCGACGCGGCCGAAGACGGCCTCGACGGTGTCGACGGTGCTGATCGTGCGCCGGGTCGCGTTGTCCTTGCGCAGCGCCTCCATCGCGGCGCCGGTCGCGGCCTTGGTCGGTGCCGCGACGACGACGCCGTTGCCGGCGGCGTCCAGCGCCGCGGCCAGCGCCGGAAGCCCGCGGGCGACCCGGTCCGGGGTCGTGGGCGCCGGGTCCGTCGGCGTCGCGAGCAGGATCACCGCGAGGTCGGCACGGTCCGCGAGGTTGTTGCGCGAGAGGAAGCCGCCGCGGTCGAGCTGCTCGAGGAACGTCTTCGCGGTGGGCGCGACCGCACGGTCCGTCCCGCCCTTGGTCAGCAGCGCCCCCGCGAGCTGGACGGCCGCCGGCTGCCCGCGCAGCTCCGGGATCGCGTGTTTGCGGACGATCTCCTCACGGGTCTGGGCCTTCGCCGGTCCGTCGCCCTCGTCGTCGGCCGTGGCGAACCAGTTCTCGGAGACGCTGAGGCGGCCGGTCACCCGGGCGCCCGCCTTGCCGAGGATCTCGGTGAGCCCGTCCGCGTCCCCACCGGCGGCGCCGGGCATCGTCACCAGCAGCACGCGCTGGCCGGCGAGGCGACCGGTGAGCAGCCGGTCGTCGAGGGCGTCGAGGTAGCTGTTGCGGTACGCGACCTCGTTGCGGGCGGAGTCGAGGTCCCGGCGCAGGTTGTCCTTCTCGGTCTGCTGCTGGGAGATCGTCGAGCGCTGCGAGTCGATCAGCGACTGGTTCAGCAGGGAACTGCCCACCAGGATGCCGGTCGCGAGCGCCATGAAGACAGCGATCAGCGACACCAGGTGGTAGCGGAAGGAGACCACAGGACGATCTTGCCGCCTAGACCTTGTTGCTCAGCCAGTAGGTGAAGTCGCCCCACTGGTCGGAGAGGGTCGTGCCGATCGCGCGACCCGACGGGGAGGCCGTGAACGCGACGGCCATGGTGACCAGACACGCGAGGAGCAGGAAGGCCAGCTGCCAGTTGCTGACCCGCGACCGGTACAGCCGGGACACGCCCTTGGCGTCGACGAGCTTGCCGCCCACCCGCAGCCGGGTCAGGAACGTGCTCGCCATGCCGGCGCGGCCCTTGTCGAGGAACTCGTCGAGCGTGGCGTGCGTGCCGACGGCGACGATCAGGCTCGCCCCGCAGTCGTCGGCGAGCAGCATCGCGACGTCCTCGCTGGTGCCGGTGGCCGGGAAGACGACCGCGTCGAGGCCGAGGGCCTGCAGCCGCTCAAGACCCGGGGCGCGTCCGTCGCGGTAGGCGTGGACGACGAGTTCCGCGCCGCAGCACAGCGCCCGGTCCGAGACCGAGTCCATGTCGCCGACGATGAGCTGCGGGGTGTACCCGGCCTCCAGCAGCGCGTCGGCGCCGCCGTCGACGCCGATCATCACCGGCCGGTACTCCTGGATGTAGGGGCGCAGCGTCGCGATGTCCTCGCGGTAGTGGTGCCCGCGCACGACGATCAGCGCGTGGCGGCCGTCGAGGTCCGTGGTCAGGTCCGGGATCCCGACACCGTCGAGCAGCAGCGAGTGCTCACGCTCGAGGTACTCCATCGTGTTGGCCGCGAAGGCGCGCAGCTGGTCCGAGAGCCCCTCGCGGGCCTTCTCCATGGCCTCGGCGACGTCCTCCGCGGTGCGCACGACCCCCTGGCCCACCGCGTCGGTCCCGCGGTACAGGGTGCCGCCCTCCAGCCGCAGGACCTCCCCCTCGACGACGAACTCGAGCAGGTCCGCGCCCGCGTCGTCGATCAGCGGGATCCCGGCCTGCAGGAGGATCTGGGGCCCGAGGTTCGGGTAGCGCCCGCTGATGCTCGGGGCGGCGTTGACGACCGCTCGCGCGCGGCAGGCGACGAGGGCCTCGGCGCTGACCCGGTCCAGGTCCTCGTGGTCGATGACCGCGATCTCGCCGGGACGCAGGCGCTTGGTGAGGTTCTTGGTGCGCCGGTCCACCCGGACCACCGCGGAGACTCCGGGGTCGGAGTTCACCCGCGCCCGGGTGCGGTGCGGCCACCTCATGACCGGGATTCTCCCACGTCAGAGGCCAGTTACCCCTCGGCGGCCGCGGCGAGCAGTTCCTCGGCGTGGGCCCGGGCCGCGGCGGAGTCCTCCTGGCCGGCGAGCATGCGCGAGAGCTCCCGGACGCGGTCCTCCCCCTCGAGCACGGTCACCCCGGTCCGCGTCACGCGCCCGTCGTCGGCCTTGGCGACCAGCAGGTGGCGGTCGGCGAACGCGGCGACCTGCGGGAGGTGGGTGACGACGAGGACCTGCGACGTCCGGGCGAGCGCGGCCAGCCGCCGCCCGACCTCGACCGCGGCCTTGCCGCCGACGCCGGCGTCGACCTCGTCGAAGACGAACGTCGGGACCGGGTCCGCGCCGGCGAGGACCACCTGCAGCGCGAGCATGATCCGGGAGAGCTCACCACCGGACGCCGAGCGCTGGATCGGGCGCGCCGGTGCACCCGGGTGCGGGGCGAGCAGCAGCTCGACCTCGTCCGCGCCGTCGCGGCCGAACTCGGCCGGCGTCACCGCGACGGTGAACGCGGCCTTGGGCATCGCGAGCCCGGCCAACTCGGCGGTGACCGCCTTCGCGAGCCGGTCGGCGGCCTTGGTGCGGGCCTTGGTCAGGGCGGCGGCCAGGGTCGTGCGCTCGGCGTCGAGGCGGGCCTCCTCGGCGCGCAGCTCCTCGGTCGTGTCGCTGTCGGTGTCGAGCTCGAGCAGTCGGGCCGAGCCGGACTCGGCGTAGGCCAGGACGTCGGCGATCGTCTCGCCGTACTTGCGCTGCAGCCGCCCGAGGTCGGCGAGCCGTTCCTGCGCGCTCTGCAGCCGGGCGGGGTCGACCTCGACGCCGGCGGCGTAGGACGCGAGGTCCGCGGTGACGTCGGCGAGCAGGTAGGAGATCTCCGCGACCCGCTGGGCCAGCGCGGCCAGCTCCGGGTCGTGGGCGGACATGGCGTCGAGGACGTTGCGGGCGTTGCCGACCAGCGTCGCGGCGTCGGTGCCGCTGCGCTCGGCGTCCGTGAGCAGCAGGTCGTGCGCGCCGGTCGCCGCGGCGCGCAGAGCGTCGGCGTGGGCGAGCCGCTCGATCTCCGCGGCGAGACGGACGTCCTCGTCCGGCTCCGGGTTCACGGCCTCGATCTCGGCCAGGCCGAGGCGCAGCAGGTCCGCCTCCTGCGCCCGTTCCCGCGCGCGACCGGTGATCTCGGTCAGGCGGGCGCGGACCTCGAGCAGCTGGTCGTGGGTCCGCCGGTACGCGGTCAGGGCCTTGGCCACCGGGTCGCCGCCGTAGCGGTCGAGCAGTTCGCGCTGCCGGGTCGGACGGAGCAGCCGTTGCTGGTCGTGCTGGCCGTGGACGGCGACGAGGTCCTCGGCGAGCTCGCCGAGCAGCCCCACGGGGGCGGACCGGCCGCCGACGTAGGCCCGCGAGCGACCTTCCGCGGTGACCGTGCGGCCGAGGAGAAGGACGTCCTCGTCGAGCTCTCCCCCGGCGTCGATCGCGCGGGCGGCGACGGCGGAGTCGGGCGCGACGCGGACGCGACCCTCGAGCACGAGACGTTCGGCGCCGGTCCGGATCAGGCCGGAGTCCGCCTTGCCGCCGAGCAGCAGCCCGAGGGCGGTCATCACCATCGTCTTGCCCGCGCCGGTCTCGCCGGTCAGCACGGTGAGGCCGGGACCGAGCTCCAGCACGGCGTCCTCGATCACGCCGAGCTCGCGGATCGCGATCTCCTCCAGCACCTGATGCCCCCTCAGGTTCCGGTGTCAGGGTCGGTCCGGTGCTCGGCGGCGCCTCGCCAGCCGCGCACCGGCAGCTCGAACTTGCGGACCAGTCGGTCGGTGAACGGCGCCTGGTGCAGCCGGGCGAGGCGGACCGGCACGGCCCCGCGGACGACCTCGACCCGCGCCCCGGCCGGCAGCGGCCAGGTCCGGCGGCCGTCGACCCAGAGCACGCCGTGCGGGGTGTCGGACTGCACCTCGACCGCGAGCCGCGACCGCGGCGACACCACGATCGGGCGCGAGAACAGCGCGTGGGCCGAGATCGGGATCATCAGCAGGGCGTCGACCTCGGGCCACACGATCGGGCCGCCCGCCGAGAACGCGTAGGCCGTCGAGCCGGTCGGGGTCGCACAGACGACGCCGTCGCAGCCCCACCGGGACAGCGGGCGTCCGTCGACCTCCGCGACGACCTCGAGCATCCGGTCGCGGGCCGCCTTCTCCACCGACGCCTCGTTCAGCGCCCAGGTCGAGGCGACGAGCTCGCCGTCGACGGTGACGGTGACATCGATCGTCATCCGTTCCTCGACGGTGTAGTCGCGGGCCACGACGCGGTCGACGAGTTCACCGAGCTCCTCTCGCTCGGCCTCGGCGAGGAACCCGACGTGGCCGAGGTTCACCCCGAGCAGCGGGATCCCCGGGTCGCGGGCCAGCTCGGCCGCGCGGAGCAGGGTGCCGTCACCCCCGAGGACGAGCGCGAGCTCGCAGCCCGCCGAGGCGGCGCCGTCGGCGGCGACGACCTCGATGTCGGGGAGCAGCAGCGCCTTGGCGTCCACCTCGGTGGCGTGCAGCGCGATCCCGGCCTCCAGCAGCCGGGTCGCCGCCCGGCGCGCGGCGTCCAGGGCGTCCGGGCGGCCGACGTGCGCGACCAGCAGCACCGTCCGCTGGTCCACCGGGCCTCCTGCATTCGGGGGTGCTGCGTTCGGGGGTGCTGCGTTCGGGGGTGCTGCGCTCACTGGGGTCCTGCCTCGATCGCCGCCGCCAGGTCGGCGTCGTCCAGGGGTGGAGCACCCGCGGCCATCCAGAGGAAGTATTCGACGTTCCCGCTCGGTCCGGGCAGAGGGCTCGCCGTGACTCCGCGGATCCCCAGGTCCAGTTCAGCGGCGGCGGCTGCGACCGAGCGCACGGCCTCGGCCCGCAGACCCGGGTCGCGAACCACCGCGCCGGCCGGGAGGTTCGCCTTCCCGACCTCGAACTGCGGTTTGACCATGAGGACCAGGTCCGCGTCCGGCGCCGCGACCCCGGCGAGGGCGGGCAGCACCTTGACCAGGGAGATGAACGACAGGTCCGCCACGATCAGCTCGGGCGGCGGGTCCCCCGCTTCCTCGGGCGTCAGCGTGCGGACGTTGGTGCGGTCGCGGACGGTGACGCGTTCGTGCGACTGGATGGACCAGGCGAGCTGGCCGTAGCCGACGTCGACCGCGACCACGTGCGCGGCGCCGCGGCGGAGCAGGACGTCGGTGAACCCGCCGGTCGAGGCACCCGCGTCCAGGCAGTGCCGGCCCTCGACCCGGGGGCCGCCGCCGGGCCGGGCGTCGAACGCGTCGAGCGCGCCGGCGAGCTTGTGCCCGCCCCGCGAGGCGTAGTTGGGGTCGGAGTCGTCCTCCGCGACCACGATCGGGTCCGCGGACTCCACCTGCGTGGCGGGTTTGGTCGCGGTCCGGCCCGCGACGCTCACCCGGCCGGCCGCGATCATCTCGGACGCGTGCTCCCGCGAGCGGGCGAGCCCGCGCCGCACGAGTTCCGCGTCGAGGCGCAACCTCCGCGGAGCCACCTCAGCCCTGGTCGAGGTTCGCCAGGGCGTCCTGCAGACCGCGATGAACCTCGTCGTAGACGGCCACGTGATCGACGGTCGGCAGCTGCTCGATCCCCGCCAGCTTGTTCAGCACCTCGTCGACCCGCGCGTCCCCGGTCTCCGGCAGGTCCGCCGCCGCTGCGATCTCCTCGACGAACGGCTCCGGCTCGTCCGGGATCCCCGCGGGCTCGTCGGCCGGGAAGTCCTCGGCCGCGTCGTCGACCGCCTCGTCGACTGCCTCGTCGACCGCCTCGTCAACCGCAGGCTCCCCCTCGGCGGAGACGTCGTCCCCGGGCTCGGCGGGGCGCTCGGTGGAGATGTCATCTCCACCGTCGTCGCGGATCTCGGTGGAGATGTCATCTCCAACGGCGCCCACGGGGGCGGATTCCTCCTCCGCGGCGGGGTCGGTCCAGGCGTCGGTCACGGCGGCCACGCTACCCGGACCCGGGCAGCAGGCGGCTCGGTGCCGTGCCGTACGCGGCCTTGAACGCCCGGCTGAACACCGCCGGGTCGCTGAAGCCCCAGCGGCGGGAGATCTCCGCCACGCCGCCCTGCCCGGTGACCAGGTCGTGGCGGGCGCGTTCGAGCCGCTCCGCCCGGAGCCACTGCCCGACCGTCCGGCCGGTGCCGGCGAACAGGCGGTGCAGGTGACGCGTCGAGATGAAGTGCGCCGCGGCGATCGTCTCCGGGGACAGGTCCGGGTCCGCGAGATTCGCGCGCAGGTAGGTCTCGATCCGGGCCCGGAGGCGGGCGTCCGCCGGCGGTGGGGCGGGACGGGCGGTCCCGGCCGCCGTGACGGCGAGCCCGGCGACGCGGCGGGCCAGGTCGGTCGCGTCGGCGCGCGGGTCGCCGGCGATCGTCGGCGCGTTGCCGGCGAGGTCGCGCAGCATCCGGCTGACGACGCCGGAGAAACCGTCCCCGCCGCCGAGC
>NZ_BAAAHE010000026.1:0-152146 GCF_039525035.1 Sporichthya brevicatena | reverse complement strand
CGCTCGGCGGCCTCGGTCTCGCTGAGGTCGACGGCGGCGCGGGGCCAGGTGAACACGAGCAGACGCCACGGATCGGTGCCGTGGCCGAGGTCCCAGGTGAAGGGCCGGTCGGTCTCGTACAGGGCGAAGTCCCCGGGGTGCAGCTCGCACTCCCGGCCGTCCTGGGTCAGGCGCGCGGCTCCCCCGGTGAGCAGGCCGATCTGGAACCAGCGCTCCGCGTCGGCCCGGGCGAGGGCGGCGGTGCGGTGCGCGGACTGCGGGATCGAGGCGACCTCGGCGACCCGCAGGTCGCCCAGTTCGACGGTCCGCACCTGCCCGCGGAAGCCGTCCGCCCGGGGCGCCTCGACGTCGAGCGAGACGAAGTGGTCCCGGATCAGGTCGCGCCACACCCCGAGGCGTCCCGTGCTGGCGGGCGCCAGGTCGACGGTTGGGGCCACCGGGGTCTCCTCGCGGGGGATCTCCATCGAGGTGGTGCGACGTGGCGCCGAGATTACGACGGATGTCGCTCCACGTCATGGTCTGACGATGACCCCGGAGTGACGATGCCCGCACGAGGTGGTGCACCGCCTGGCGCCACCGCGCCGCGTGGAGGTACGTCGATGACCGCTGTCCTGCCCGACGCCGGGCCCACTGCCGCCGCCCGGACCCGGACCGTGCGAGCCGCCTGTCCGCACGACTGCCCCGACACCTGCGCGATGCGCGTGACGGTGGTCGACGGCGTCGCCACCGAGGTCCGCGGCGACCCGGACCACCCGTTCACCCAGGGTGGTCTGTGCGTCAAGCTCAACAACTTCGTCGACACGGTGTACTCCCCCGGCCGCGTGCTCTACCCGATGCGTCGCACCGGCCCGAAGGGCAGCGGCCAGTTCGCCCGGATCAGCTGGGACGAGGCCCTCGACGAGATCGCGACGCGGTTCCGCGAGATCGCGGACACCTACGGGCCCGAGGCGATTCTGCCCGCGAGCTACCTCGGCACCCAGGGCATCCTCAACGGCCTCAACGTCGGCGACCCGTTCTTCAACAAGCTCGGGGCGACGATCACCGAGCGGACCTACTGCGACTCCGGGGCCTCGACCGCGTACGTCATGACGCTCGGGCCGGCCGCCGGGGTCGACCCCGAGAGCTTCGTCCACTCGAAGTTCATCCTGATCTGGGCCTGCAACCCGATCAGCACGAACCTGCACCTGTGGCCGTTCATCGCCGAGGCGCAGCGGCGCGGGGCGAAGGTCGTGGTCGTCGACCCGTTGCGCACGAGGACGGCCAAGCACGCGGACTGGCACATCCCGATCCGGCCTGGCACCGACACCGCGCTGGCGCTCGCGATGATGCATGTGATCATCGGCGAGGGCCTGCACGACGCCGACTACGTCGCGAACCACACCGTCGGGTTCGACGAGCTCGCCGAGCGCGTCCGGCAGTACACGCCGGAGTGGGCGGCGGAGCAGACCGGCGTCCCCGCCGACGACATCCGGACGCTCGCGCGCGAGTACGCGACCACCCAGCCGTCGATGATCCGCATCGGCGTCGCGATCGAGCGGCACGCGGGCGGCGGTCAGACGGTGCGCGCGCTGTCCTGCCTGCCGGGCCTGGTCGGCGCGTGGCGGCGGCCCGGCGGCGGAATCCTTGCCCTCCCGCTGTGGGCGTTCCCAGTGAACTGGCCGGCGCTGCTCGGGGCGGAACTGATCCGGCCCGGCACGCGCATCGTCAACCAGTTCCTGCTCGGTCGCGCGCTCACCGGTGAGCTCGAGCTCGACCCGCCGATCCAGGCCCTGATGGTCTACAACACCAACCCGCTCGTGGTCTGCCCGGAGCAGGACAAGCTGCTGGCCGGTTTGGCCCGGGAGGACCTGTTCACGGTCGTCTCCGAGCACTTCCAGACCGACACCGCCGACTACGCGGACATCGTTCTGCCGGCGACGACCCAGCTCGAGCAGGACGACGTCATGTTCAGCTGGGGGCACTTCTACATCACGCGGAACAACCGGGCGATCGAGCCGCTGGGCGAGGCCATCCCGAACACGGAGCTGTTCCGTCGGCTCGGGCAACGCATGGGCTTCACCGAGCCCTACTTCACCCGTACCGACGACGAGATGATCGCCGCCGCGTTCGACTGGTCCGCCCCGCAGATGGACGGCATCACGCCGGCGTCCCTCGCCGCCGACGGCTGGGCCCGGCTGCGGCTGCCCGACGCGGACTCCTACGCGCCCTACGCCGAGGGCGGTTTCCCGACCCCGTCGGGGAAGGTCGAGTTCTCCGCAGCCGCCGCGGCCATGGGCAACTTCGTTCTCGGGCTGTTCCGGCAGGGCTCGGAGGAGCACCAGCCGGGGCAGCCGGTCGACCCGCTGCCGCACTGGATCCCCCCGCGTGAGTCGGCGTTCGGCCCGGACGCCGGGAACCGGCTCAACCTCGTCTCGCCGAAGTCCCACGCGTACCTGAACTCGAGCTTCGCGGACCAGCCGCAGCAGCGGCGGATCCAGGGCGAGCCCGCCCTGCTGATGCACCCGGCCGACGCCGCGGCGCGCAACATCGCCGACGGAGACGCGGTGCGGGTCCACAACGAGCGGGGCTCGTTCGTCGTCGTCGCCAAGGTGACGGACGAGACCGCCCCCGGCGTCGTCGCCGCCCACATGGGTGGGTGGCGCAAGCACGCGAAGGAACTCGCGACCGTGGCCGCGGTGACCCCGTTCGAGTTCGCGGACCTCGGCAACGCCCCGACGTTCTCCGACACCTGGGTCGAGGTCGACCTCGCCTGACGGGGTCCCGCCGGTGGCCTGCTTGCCGGTGCCCTACTCGTCGGCCTTCTTCGCGGGCTCGCCGAGCAGGGTGCCGGCGTGGGCCTTCGCGGTCGGGTCCTGGCGGGTCTTGATCAGGCTCGCGACGGTCACGATCGTCAGCACGACGACGATGACGCCGAGGCTGACCGGGGTGCTGATCTGCGGGGCGTCGTGCCAGATGTCCTCGTGCAGCCAGTGCAGGACGAGCTTGACGCCGATGAACCCGAGGATGATCGCGAGCCCGGTGGAGAGGTAGACCAGCCGGTCGAGCAGACCCTTGACGAGGAAGAACAGCGCCCGCAGGCCCATCAGCGCGAAGGCGTTGGCCACGAAGACGATGTAGGCCTCCTCGGTCACGCCGAAGACCGCCGGGATCGAGTCCAACGCGAAGAGCAGGTCGATCGACCCGATCGCGATCAGGACGACGAGCAGCGGCGTGACCATCGTGCGCCCGTCGATCTTCGTGAGGAGCTTGCCGCCGACGTACTCGTTCGTCACCGGCAGCAGGCGGCGCGCGGCCTTGACCACACCGTTGTTCTCGATGTCCGGGTCCTCGTCACGGTGCCGGAAGAGCTGGAACGCCGTGAAGAGGAGCAACAGCCCGAACAGCAGGAACATGAACGAGAACGCCGCGAGCAGGGCGGCGCCGGCCATGATGAAGACCGCGCGCATCGCGAGGGCCAGGACGATGCCGAAGGTCAGCACCTTCTGCTGGTAGGCCTCGGGCACCGCGAACGTCGTCATGATGATGACGAAGACGAACAGGTTGTCGACGCTCAGGCTGTACTCGACGATGTAGCCGGCGAAGAACTCGGTCCCGTAGTCGCCGCCGTGCGCCATCGTGAACCAGACGCCGAAGGCCACCGCGACGCCGACGTAGAAGATCGTCCAGGCGATCGCCTCGCCGAACCCGACCTTGTGGGGTCGCAGGACCCCCAGGATCAGGTCGAACGCCAGCAGGCCGACCACCAGCGCGATCGTCAGCGTCCAGGTGAGTCCGCTGATCTCCAGGTCCATCCGCGCCCATTTCCCTCGGAGGGCGCGAGTCGCCCTGCCTAGGAACCTACGACCCGGACCGCCGCAAGGTTCCGCTTGCCGCGACGGAGCACGAGCCACTCGCCGTGAAGCAGGTCACTCGGGGCCGGGCTGGCCGCCTCCTCGGTGACCTTGACGTTGTTCACGTAGGCCCCGCCCTCGCCGATGGTGCGGCGGGCGCTGTTGTTGCTCTTCTCCAGTCCGGTGGCGACCAGGAGCTCCGCCACGCTCGGCAGCGGGCCGCTGACGGTCGTGCTGGGCAGCTCGCCGAGCGCGGCGGCCAGGGTGGGCGCGTCCAGGTCCCGGAGCTCACCGCGGCCGAACAGGGCCGAGCTGGCGTTCTGGATTGCGGCCGTCTGCTCGGCGCCGTGGACGAGGGTGGTCAGCTCCTGCGCGAGGGTGCGCTGCGCCTCGCGGGCCCCCGGCCGCTCGGCGGTCGCCTTCTCCAGCTCCTCGATCCGCTCCTGGGGCAGGAACGTCAGGCACTTGAGGTAGCCGATCACGTCGCGGTCGTCGGTGTTCACCCAGAACTGGAAGAACGCGTACGGGCTCGTCAGGGCCGGGTCGAGCCAGACGGTGCCGGACTCGGTCTTGCCGAACTTGGTGCCGTCGGCCTTGGTCAGCAGCTTGGTCGTCAGCGCGTGGGCCTTGCCGGCCTCGACCCGGCGGATCAGCTCGGCGCCGGCCGTGATGTTGCCCCACTGGTCCGAGCCGCCGATCTGCAGCGAGCACCCGTGCCGGCGGTAGAGCTCGAGGTAGTCCATCGACTGCAGCAGGACGTAGCTGAACTCGGTGTAGGAGATGCCCACCTCGGAGTTCAGGCGCTTGTCGACGGCGTCGCGCGCCAGCATCCGGTTGACCGGGAAGTGCTTGCCGATGTCGCGCAGGAAGTCGATCGTCGACAGCGGCGCGGTCCAGTCGAGGTTGTTGACCATGAGCGCGGGGTTGTCGCCCTCGAAGTCGAGGAACGGCTCGATCTGGGCGCGGATCCTCCCCACCCACTCCCCGACGACGTCCTTGGTGTTCAGGCTCCGTTCGGAGGTCTCCTTCGGGTCACCGATCAGACCCGTCGCGCCGCCGACGAGCGCGATCACCCGGTGGCCGGCCTGCTGGAACCGTCGGAGCGTCAGAACCTGTACCAGGTGGCCGACGTGGAGGCTCGGAGCCGTCGGGTCGAAGCCGCAGTACAGCGTGACCGGACCGGCCGCGAGCGCAGCCGCCAGAGCGTCGGGATCGGTGGTCTGCGCGACCAGGTCGCGCCAGCGGAGGTCGTCCAAGATGGTCACGGGGCGGAATTCTCTCATCGCGCGTTCCCCCGCTGCTTCCGAGTTCCGGCGCGGTAGGCGCTGACGGTCGGGTCGTCGGCGAGCCAGAAGCGCCAGGGGCGGGTCGCGCCGGCGCTGACGCCGACCCGGGGGCCGGTGCGGATCTCCGTCGTCGAGGGGTCTCCCCGCCGGACCCGGACCTCCGGCCCGGCGACGACGTCGGCCCCGTTGTGCTCCGGGCCGAGTCCCAGTGCGCGGACGAGGTTGGCCGGGCCGCGGGCGAGCGCGGCGTCCCGTGTCACCGCCGGGCGGTGGGAGCGGGCGACGTCGAGACCGGCGACGACCTCCCCGGCACGGAGCAGGACGGCGGCGGCCGTGCCGTCCGGGCCGCAGACCAGGTTGGCGCAGTGGTGCATGCCGTAGGTGAAGTAGACGTAGAGGTGCCCCGGGGGGCCGAACATCACCCGGGTGCGCGGGGTGAGGCCCCGATAGGCGTGGGAGGCGGGGTCGTTGGCCCCGTCGTAGGCCTCCACCTCGGTCAGTCGCACGGCGACCGGGCCGTGGACGACCACCGCCCCGAGCAGGTCGGCGGCGACCTGGAGGACCGGGCGGTCGAAGAACGACCGGCGCAGAGTGTCGGAAGGGGCCATCGGGGCACGTTATGGCAGTGCGGATACTCGTGACCGGGACGACCGGCTACATCGGCGGGCGCCTGGTCCCCCGCCTCCTCGACGCGGGCCACGAGGTCCGCGCGCTCGCCCGTGACCCCGAGAAGCTCCGGGGCGTGCCCTGGCGCGACCGGGTCGAGGTCGTCCGGGGCGACGTGACCGACGCCGAGGCGATGGCGAAGGCGTGCGACGACATCGATGTCCTCTACTACCTCGTGCACTCCCTCCAGCGGAGCAGCTTCGAGTCGGTGGACCGCAAGGGCGCGCTGATCACCGCCGACGCGGCCCGGGCGGCCGGGGTGGGCCGGATCGTCTACCTCGGGGGCCTGCGCCCCAGCGACGGGGAAGACCTCTCGCCGCACCTGGCGTCGCGGAGCGAGGTCGGCGAGATCTTCCTGCGCTCGGGCGTCCCCGCGGCCGTGTTCGGGGCCGCGGTGATCCTCGGCGCCGGGTCGGCGAGCTTCGAGATGCTCCGGTACCTGACCGAGCGGCTGCCGGTGATGGTGACCCCGCAGTGGGTGGATCGGCGCGTCCAGTCGATCGCGGTGCGGGACGTCCTGCACTACCTGGTCGGTGCCGCGGACCTGCCGTCCGAGCTGAACCGCACGTTCGACATCGGCGGCCCCGATGTCCTGACGTACCGCCAGATGATGCAGCGTTACGCCGCGGTGGCCGAGCTGCCCCATCGCCGGGTCCTGCCGGTCCCGTTCCTGACCCCGAAGCTGAGCTCGCACTGGGTCAATGTCGTCACCCCGGTCCCCCGCAAGCTCGCGGCGCCGCTGATCGAGTCGCTGGTGCACGAGATGGTCTGCACCGAGCACGACATCGCGCGCTACGTCCCGGACCCCGACGGTGGCCTGACGCCGTACGACCGGGCGGTGGAACTGGCGCTGGCCCGGGTCCGCGCCGGCGAGGTCGAGACCCGGTGGTCCGACGCGGCCGTCGGCGACACCCCCGCCGACCCGCTGCCCAGCGACCCGGACTGGTCCGGCGGCAGCGCGTTCGTCGACGAGCGTCGCGTGGAGGCCGCGGCCGACCCGGACCGGCTCTGGGCGGTCGTCACCGGGATCGGCGGCGACAACGGGTGGTACTCGTTCCCCCTGGCGTGGTCGGTGCGGGGCTGGCTCGACCGTCTCGTCGGCGGCGTGGGGCTGCGTCGCGGCCGGCGCAACCCGGCCCGACTCCAGGTCGGCGAGGCGCTCGACTGGTGGCGTGTCGAGGCCCTCGACGACACCGGTCCCGAGCGGCTGCTCCGGCTACGCGCGGAGATGCGCGTCCCCGGCCGTGCGTGGCTCGAACTCGGTGTGAGCGCGGGATCTGACGGAGGATCGGTCTACCGCCAGCGGGCCGTCTTCGTCCCCCACGGCCTCGCCGGCCAGCTCTACTGGTGGGCCGTCTGGCCGTTCCACGGCATCGTCTTCGGCGGCATGACCCGCAACATCGTCACCGCCGCCGAGCGCCCCGCGCCCTGACCGAAGTGCACTGGAGATGACATCTCTAGTGCATGCCGGACGTGCGCGGCCGCGCCCCTGCACTAAAGATGACATCTCCAGTGCAGGGCTTGCGTCCGAGGATGTGGTCGCAATAGCAGCCACATCGTCGGACGCTACGGCTGGTCGGCCTCGCCGAAGGTCTCGCGGAGGAGGGTCTCGGCGGCCCAGGCGCTGACCTTGCGAGCGGTGCGTTCGTCGACGCCGCAGACGTCGCGGAGGGTGATCATCGCCTCCGGGCCGGAGAGCAGGCACAGGGCGGTGATCAGGCGGTCCCACTCGGTCTTGGAGACCTGGTCGCGGAGCGGGCCGAGGGTCTGGGCGTACCAGCGGCGACGGCGCCCCTCGCGGATCGTCGGGGACGACTCCCCCGCGGCGACGGCGGCGAGCCACTGGTCCTGGTAGAGCCGCGCCGCCTGGCGGTACTGATTCTCGGACTCGAAGGTGTTCCGGAGGAACGCCTCCATCACGGCGAGGGTCCGTGCGCGGGCGTCGGACGCGTCCACCGGGCGCGCGACGAGTTCCTCGATCGACTCGACGCCGGCGGTCACGGTCAGCTCGGTGAGCAGTGACTCCTGGGTCGGGAAGTAGCGGTACGCCGTCGTACGCGAGACCAGCGCGGCTTCTGCGGCCTGCGCGACGGTCGGCGTCGTCCCGGCGTCGAAGAGCTCCTGCGCGGCCGCGACGATCGCCGCACGGGTACGAAGTTTCTGATTTACCCGCCCGCGACTGGGCGTCAGATCTTGACGTGGCACTGGCATTCCTTCATGGTACTCCAGTACCACGACGGCATCCTGATTCTGTGAGGTTTCCCATGATCCCCTCCGTCCTGCCGAAGACCCGTCTCACCCCCACCCGCATCGCCCCCGAGACGTTCCTCATTCACGACCACCAGGGCGAAGGGTCCGCGCCGGTGTGCGTTGCCCTGAACTCGATGGTCATCCGCGGTCGCGAGCCCGTCGTCGTCGACACGGGTGAGGCCGCCAACCGCGAGCGTTGGTTCGAGGACGTCTTCTCCCTCGTCGAGCCGGAAGACGTGCGCTGGCTCTTCATCAGTCACGACGACGCCGATCACACCGGCAACATGCACGAACTCATGGAGCGTTGTCCCAACGCCACGCTGGTCATCAACTGGTTCATGGTCGAGCGCATGGGCGGAGGACTCAGCACGATCCCGCCGTCCCGTTGGCGCTGGGTGTCGGACGGCGAGTCCCTGGATGTCGGCGACCGCGTGCTGCAGGCCGTCCGGCCGCCGGTGTTCGACGCGCCGACCACGCGCGGACTCTTCGACCCCACCACCGGCGTCTACTGGGGCTCGGACACCTTTCGCCACCCCCATGCTCGCGCCCGTACCGGTCGTCGACGAGTTCGACCAGGACTTCTGGTTCGAGGGCATTGCGACCTTCGGCCAGTACGTCAGCCCCTGGCTGCTGCTCGCCGACGAGCGTCGGTGGCAGGCGACCGTCGACCGCGTCGCCGCACTCGACCCGACTGTCGTCGTCGGCTGCCACACCCCGGCGGTCCTCGGCCGCGAGCGCGTCGCGCAGGCGATCGAGGCAACCCGGCGCGCGCCCGCGACGGTCGTCGCGGCCCAGCCGGACCAGGCCGTTCTCGACGAGATCAACCGCGTCCTCGGCGCCGCGGCCTAGTGGTATCTGGGTTGATACCATTCGTTCGTGGACATCGCATCGCAGTTGAAGCGGGCGAGGGCGAGGGCCGGCCTGAGTCTCCGTGAACTGGCGGAGCGGGCCGGCACCTCGCACTCGACGCTCGCCGCCTACGAACAGGGCCGGGTCACACCGAACGTGGAGACGGCGGATCGCATCCTGCGGGCCGCCGGGTTCGAGTTGGACTCCCGGCTCATCGTTCACATCGACGAAGCGAAGCGCGAACGCCAGATCCGCGACGTCCTGCTGTTGGCCGGCGCCTTCCCTGCCCGTCACTCCCCGACCCTGCAGGCCCCTCGCTTTCCGGGCCGCCGGTGAACATCCTCGAGCGGGTGCTCGCGCTGCACGACGCGCTCGACGAGGTCCCGCACGCTTTCGGTGGGGCGCTGGCGCTGGCCTGGTGCACGGCGGATCCGCGAGGTACCAGCGACATCGACCTCAACGTCTTCGTCCCCACCAACGAGGCCGGCCGCATCCTCGATGCCCTGCCCGCGGGAGTCCTGGTGTCGCGGAAGCACCGCACGCAACTCCGCCGCGACGGTCAGGTCCGGGTTCTGTGGGACGAGACGCCGGTGGACCTGTTCCTGAACACCACGGCCTTCCACGAACAGGCGGCGGCCCGGGTGGTCACGCGGCCGTTCGAGGGACGCCCCCTGCCGTTCCTCGCCTGCGCCGACCTCGCGGTCTTCAAGGCGTTCTTCAGCCGGTCCAAGGACTGGGTCGACCTGGAGGAGATGGCCGGCGCCGGGCGCCTCGACGTCGCCGATGTGGTGGCCGTGCTCAGCGAGTACCTCGGCGGCGACGACCCGCGGGTCGCCAGGGTGCTCGCTCTGCGCAACGTGCGTTGAAGTCAGGGGCGCGCCCAGGCGCGCTGCGCGGCGATCTCGCTCTGCAGCGCGGCAAGTTGCTCGTCGACCCGGGCCTGCGCGGTCCCACCCCGCGCGTCGCGCGACGCGATGGAGCCCTCGACGGTCAGCACCTCACGCACGGCCGGCGTGAGGTGCTCCGAGATCGCCGCGAGGTCGGCGTCGGAGAGGTCCGCGAGCTCGATGCCCTTGCCCTCGCAGACCCGCACGCACTCCCCCGCCACCTCGTGGGCGACGCGGAACGGCACGCCCTGCCGGACGAGCCACTCCGCGATGTCGGTCGCGAGCGAGAACCCGGCGGGCGCCAGCTCGGCGAGCCGGTCGGTGTGGAAGCGCAGGGTCGCCATCATCCCGGTGAACGCGGGCAGCAGGACCTCGAGCGTGTCGACGGAGTCGAAGACCGGCTCCTTGTCCTCCTGCAGGTCCCGGTTGTACGCGAGCGGCAGGCCCTTGAGCGTCGCCAGCAGCCCCGTCAGATTCCCGACGAGGCGGCCGGCCTTGCCGCGGGCCAGTTCGGCGATGTCGGGGTTCTTCTTCTGCGGCATGATCGACGACCCGGTCGAGAAGGCGTCGTCGAGCGTGACGAAGGAGAACTCCTTGGTCGCCCAGAGGATGACCTCCTCGGCGAGGCGGGAGAGGTCGACACCGATCATCGCGAGCACGAACGCCGCCTCGGCGGCGAAGTCCCGTGACGCGGTGCCGTCGATCGAGTTCGGCGCGGAGCTGTCGAACCCGAGTTCGGCCGCGACCTGCTCCGGGTCCAGCCCGAGGGACGACCCGGCGAGCGCGCCGGAGCCGTAGGGCGACACGGCCGCGCGCTTGTCCCAGTCCTGCAACCGCTCGACGTCCCGCGCGAACGCGTGGACGTGCGCGAGCAGGTGGTGGGCGAGCAGGACCGGCTGCGCGTGCTGCAGGTGCGTGCGCCCGGGCATCGCCGCGCCGGGGTGCGCGGCGGCCTGGGCGACGAGCACCTCCTGCAGGTCCGCGAGCAGCCGCGTGATGCGACGGACGGCATCACGCAGGTACATCCGGAACAGCGTCGCGACCTGGTCGTTGCGGGACCGGCCGGCGCGCAGGCGGCCACCCAGTTCCGGCCCGACCCGCTCGATCAGGCCGCGCTCGAGCGCGGTGTGCACGTCCTCGTCCGCGACCGTCGGTGTGAACGCCCCGGACTCGACGTCGGTCAGCAGCCGGTCGAGCCCGGCGAGCATGCCGGCGAGGTCGTCGTCGGAGAGCAGCCCCGCGCGGTGGAGCACCCGGGCGTGCGCCTTCGACCCCGCGATGTCGTACGGGGCGAGCCGCCAGTCGAAGTGGACCGACACCGACAGCGCCGCCAGTGCGTCCGCCGGCCCCGAGGCGAACCGTCCACCCCAGAGCCGCAGCGCGTCTGACTGCTGGTCCCCGCTCAATCGAACCCCTCAAATCCTGCGGGATGACGTCCCGTACGGCGGCCCTGTCAGCCCGTGGGCGGGCTGACAAGGGTGCCGCAGGGACGTCATCCCGGCGAAAAAACCGGACCTACTTGTTACGGGCGTCGCGGCCCATGGCGATGCGGGAGGACATGCCGAACAGCTCGATGAAGCCCTTGGCCATCGACTGGTCGAAGGTGTCCTCGGCGTCGTAGGTCGCGAGGTTGTAGTCGTAGAGCGACTGGTCCGAGCGGCGACCGGTGACGACGGCGCGGCCGGCGTGCAGGGTCATGCGGATGTCGCCGGAGACGGGGGCGTTGGCCTCCTCCAGGAACGCGTCGAGCGCGTTCTTCAGCGGGGAGAACCACAGGCCGTCGTAGACCAGCTCGGACCAGCGCTGCGACACACCGCGCTTGTACCGGGCGAGCTCACGCTCGACGGTGACGTTCTCGAGCTCCTGCTTGGCCGTGATCAGTGCGATCGCGCCGGGGGCCTCGTAGACCTCGCGGCTCTTGATGCCGACGAGGCGGTCCTCGACCATGTCCAGACGGCCGACGCCCTGGGCGCCCGCGCGCTTGTTCAGCTCGACGATCGCCTCGAGCATCGTCACGGGGCGGCCGTCGATCGCGACCGGGACGCCGGAGGCGAAGGTGATGACGACCTCGTCCGGGTCGCGCGGGGTGGCCGGGTTCTGGGTGTAGCTGTAGATGTCCTCGATCGGACCGTTCCAGACGTCCTCGAGGAAGCCGGTCTCGACGGCGCGGCCCCAGACGTTCTGGTCGATCGAGTACGGCGACTTCTTGTTGACGTCGATGGGGAGGTTGCGCTCCTCGGCGAAGGCGATCGCCTTGTCGCGGGTCATGCCCGAGTCGCGGACCGGGGCCAGCACCTTGAGGTCCGGCGCGAGCGCGCCGATGCCGACCTCGAAGCGGACCTGGTCGTTGCCCTTGCCGGTGCAGCCGTGGCCGACCATCGAGGCGCCGTGCTCGCGGGCGGCGTCGACGAGGGCCTTGACGATCGTCGGGCGCGAGAGCGCGGAGACCAGCGGGTACCGCTCCATGTAGAGCGCGTTGGCCTTCAGCGCCGGCAGGCAGTAGTTGTTCGCGAACTCGTCCTTGAGGTCGAGGACGATCGACTCGACCGCGCCGCAGTCGAGCGCGCGCTGACGGATGACGTCCATGTCCTCACCGCCCTGGCCGACGTCGGCCGCGACGGCGACGATCTCCGCCCCGGTCTGGGCCGCGATCCAGCCGATGCAGACGGAGGTGTCGAGACCTCCGGAGTACGCGAGAACGACGCGCTCGGTCATGTCTTTGCTCCTTGACGCTTTGAATCGGCTGGTGCTGTGGCGAGCGAGAGGAAATACGCGGCGACCGCGGCCCCTCCGTTGGGGTCACGGGTGATGACGAGGACGGTGTCGTCCCCGGCGATCGTGCCGAGCAGGTCCGGCAACGCGGCCTGGTCGACCGCGGAGGCGAAGAACTGCGCCGCGCCGGGGGGCGTGCGCAGGACGACGAGGTTGGCCGAGGCCTCGGCCGAGACGAGCAGTTCCTCGGCGATGCGGGCGAGCTTGGCCTGCGGGGCACCGGGCTCCGGTACCCGCGGGGTGCGATCGCCCCCCTCGCCGGGGACGGCGTAGACGAGCGAGCCGTCGGCGTCCCGGATGCGGACGGCACCGAGCTCCTCGAGGTCGCGCGAGAGCGTGGCCTGGGTGACGGCGAGCCCGTCGTCGCCGAGCAGCCGGGCGAGCTCGCTCTGCGACCGCACGGGGGCGCGGCCGAGCAGCTCGACGATCCGCCGGTGCCGGGCCGCCTTGGTGGCGGGGATGCTGACGGTCATGTCGATCGCCCGGTCGGCGGGGTCGACTTCGCCAGCAACCAGACCAGCAGCGCCTTCTGGGCGTGCATGCGGTTCTCGGCCTCGTCCCAGATCGCCGACTGCGGCCCGTCGAGCACCTCGGCGGTGACCTCCTTGCCGCGGTACGCCGGCAGGCAGTGCAGCACGATCGCGGTCGGGTCGGCGAGACCGAGCAGGGCGGAGTCGAGCTGGAAGGGCGCGAACGCCGCCTCCCGGGCCTCGGCGTCGGACTGCCCCATCGACACCCACGTGTCGGTCGCCAGGACGTGCGACCCGCGGCAGGCCTCCTTGGCGTCGTCGGTGACGGTGACCGATCCGCCGGTCGTCGCGGCGATCGCCTCGGCGCGCACGACGATCTCCGGGTCCGGCGAGAACCCGCCCGGGCAGGCGATGCGGACGTGCAGGCCCGCGGTCGCGCCGCCGACGAGGTACGAGTGCGCCATGTTGTTGGCGCCGTCGCCGAGGTAGGTCAGCGTCAGCCCGGCGAGCCGGCCGTGCCGCTCCCGGACCGTCTGCAGGTCGGCGAGGATCTGGCACGGGTGGAACTCGTCGGTGAGCGCGTTGACGACGGGCACGCGGCTGATCGACGCCATCTCGTCGAGGCGCTCCTGGCCGAACGTCCGCCACACGATCGCCGCACACTGGCGGTCGAAGACGCGGACGGTGTCGGCGATCGGCTCGCCCCGGCCCAGCTGGGACGAGGCGGCCTCGATGACCAGCGGGAAGCCCCCGAGCTCGGCGACTGCGACGCAGAACGAGACGCGGGTCCGGGTCGAGTGCTTGTCGAACATGACCGCGACCGTTCGCGGGCCGGCCAGCGCCTGCGACGCGAACCGGTCGGCCTTGAGCCGGTCGGCGAGGTCGAGGACCTCGAGCTGCTCGGCCGGGGTCAGGTCGTCGTCGCGCCGGAAGTGACGGATGGTCATGCGATGCCTCTCGACTGCGTGTTCGCGGCATCGAGGATCGCGGGCAGGGCCGAGACGAACTCCTGAACCTGCTCAGCGGTCAGGACGAGCGGCGGGGCGAGGCGGATCCGGCCCGGCTGCACGGCGTTGATGAGGAAGCCGGCCTCCCGGGCCGCGACCTCCACCTTCGCCGAGACGTCGGCGGTGAGGACGATGCCGAGCCACAGCCCACGGCCCTCGACCTTGGCGAGCAGCGGGTGGTCGATCGCCGCGATGCCGTCGGCGAGCTGGCCGCCGACCTTCACGACGTGGTCGAGCAACCCGTCCGTCTCGATGACCTGCAGCACCGTCAGCGCCGCCGCACAGGCGACGGGGTTTCCGCCGAACGTGGAGCCGTGGTCGCCGCGCTGGAAGGTGCCGCCGAACGATCCGAGACCCACGCAGGCCCCGATCGGCAGCCCACCGCCGAGGCCCTTCGCCAGGGTCAGGACGTCGGGCCGCACGCCCTCGTGCTGGTGGGCGAACCACGCGCCGGTGCGCCCGATCGCGGACTGGATCTCGTCGAGCACGAAGACGGCGCCGGTCGCGTCGCAGACCTCGCGCGCGACGGCGAGGTAACCGGCCGGCGGCGGAACGACACCGCCCTCGCCGAGGGTGGGCTCGAGGAACACGGCCGCGGTGTCGGAGTCGACGGCGGCGCGCAGAGCGTCCGCGTCGCCGTAGGGCACGAACACCGTGTGCCAGCCGTACGGCGCGAACGGCTCGCGGATCGACGCCTTGCCGGTGATGGAGAGCGCGCCGAGCGACCGGCCGTGGAACGAGTTCTCGGCGGCGACGATCTTGGTCCGTGTCGGGGCGTGCCGGCGCACCAGCTTCAGCGCCGCCTCGTTGGCCTCGGTGCCGCTGTTGCAGAGAAAGACGCGGGAGTCCGTGCCTGCGACCCCGAGCAGGTCGAGCAACCGCTCGGCCAGCGCGATCGCCGGCTCGTGCAGGTACAGGTTGGAGGTGTGGGCCAGGGCCGCCACCTGGCGGCTGACGGCCTTCACCAGCTCAGGGTGGCCGTGGCCGAGCGAGGTCACGGCGATGCCGCCGAGCAGGTCGAGGTAGCGCTTGTCGTCGACGTCCCAGACCTCGGCGCCGCGGCCGACCTTGAGGGCGACCGGCGGGGTGCCGTAGTTCGGCATCAGCGCGGCGTCCCACCGCGACTGCAGGGCGCTCGTGTGAGGACCCGTCATGACTCGCCTCCCGCCTTCGCCCCCGGCACGACCATCGTGCCGATGCCCTCGTCGGTGACGAGCTCGAGCAGCACCGAGTGCTCCACCCGCCCGTCGAGGACGTGCGCCGCGGGCACGCCCCCGCGCACGGCGTGCAGGCACGCCTCCATCTTCGGGATCATCCCCGAGCTCAGCGACGGCAGCATCGCGGCGAGCTCGTCGGCGGTCAGTGAGGAGATCACCTCGTCGTCGTCCGGCCAGGTCGCGTACAGGCCCTCGACGTCGGTGAGCATGACGAGCTTCTCGGCACCGAGCGCGACCGCGAGCGCGGCGGCCGCGGTGTCGGCGTTGACGTTGTAGAGCTCGCCGTCGTGCCCCCGGGCGACGCTGGAGACGACCGGGATCCGGCCGTCGGCCAGCAGGCCCTCGACGACGCCGGGGTCGACCTCGGTGACCTCGCCGACCTGACCCAGGTCGACCTCCTCGCCGTCGACCAGCGCACCGCGGCGGGTGGCGGTGAACAGCCGGGCGTCCTCGCCGGAGAGCCCGACGGCGTAGGAGCCGTGCGAGTTGAGCCGGCCCACGATGTCGCGCTGGACCTGGCCGACCAGCACCATCCGCACGACCTGCATCGCCTCGGGCGTGGTGACCCGGAGCCCACCGGCGAAGTGGGACTCGATGCCGAACCGGTCGAGCGCCGCGGAGATCTGCGGACCGCCGCCGTGCACGATGACCGGCTCGATCCCGGCCAGGCGCAGGAAGACGACGTCCTCGGCGAAGGCGTCCATCAGGGCCGCATCGGTCATCGCGTTGCCGCCGAACTTGATGACGACGGTGCGGCCGCGGAAGCGGCCCAGCCACGGGAGGGCCTGGACGAGGACGGCGGCGCGCTCCTGCGCGGTGTCGAGTCTGCTCATGTCGGTTCAGGCCTCAGGTCGAGTAGGCGCTGTTCTCATGCACGTAGTCGTGCGTGAGGTCGTTGGTCCAGACGGTGGCGGTGGCGTCGCCGGCCTTCAGGTCGATCACCACGTTGACCTGACGCCCGGTCAGGTCGACCTTGTCCCGGGACTCCCCCACCCCGCCGTTGCGGCAGACCGGGACGCCGTTGAAGGAGACGTCGAGGGCGTTCGGGTCGAACGCGGCCGAGGTCGTGCCGACGGCGGCGAGGATGCGGCCCCAGTTCGGGTCGTTGCCGAACACCGCGCACTTGAACAGGTTGCTGCGCGCCACCGAGCGCCCCACCTCCACGGCCTCGTCCTCGGTGGCGGCGTTCACGACCTCGATCGCGATGTCGTGCGCCGCGCCCTCGGCGTCGTGCAGCAGCTGGAGCGCCAGGTCCAGGCAGACCGTCCGCACGGCGGCGGCGAACTCGGCCGGGTCCGGCCGGACGCCGGAGGCGCCCGAGGCCAGCAGGAGCACGGTGTCGTTGGTCGACATGCAGCCGTCGGAGTCGACGCGGTCGAAGCTGACGCGTGTCGCGTCCCGCAGGGCCGCGTCGAGGTCGGCCGGGTCGACGTCGGCGTCGGTGGTCAGGACGACGAGCATCGTCGCGAGCCCCGGCGCGAGCATGCCCGCGCCCTTCGCCATGCCGCCGACCGTCCAGCCGGCGCCGGTCGCGACCGCGTTCTTCGGGACCGAGTCGGTAGTCATGATCGCGACCGCCGCCTCGGGCCCGCCGTCGGCGCTGAGCGCGCCCGCAGCAGCGTCGACGCCCGCGAGCAGCTTGTCCATCGGCAGTCGCTCGCCGATCAGGCCCGTCGAGCACACGGCGACATCCCCCGCCGAGATGCCCAGCACCTCGGCGACGTGCTCCGCGGTCCGGTGCGTGTCGCCGAAGCCCTCGGGCCCGGTGCAGGCGTTGGCTCCCCCGGAGTTGAGGATCACGGCGTCGACCCGGCCGTCGGTCACGACCTGCCGGCTCCACACCACCGGTGCGGCCTGCACCCGGTTGGAGGTGAACACCGCGGCGACGGCGTGCGAGGGACCGTCGTTGACGACCAGCGCGACGTCGGGCTTGCCGGAGGCCTTGAGACCGGCGGTGACGCCCGCGGCCCGGAACCCCTGCGGGGCGGTGACGCTCACGGGGCGACTCCGATCGCCGACAGACCGAGCGTCTCCGGCAGCCCGAGCGCGATGTTCGCGTTCTGCAGGGCCTGGCCGGCGGCACCCTTGCCGAGGTTGTCGATCGCGGAGACCACGACGGCCCGGCCGGAGTCGGGGTCGGCGGCCGCCTGCACGTGGACCGAGTTCGCGCCGAAGGTTGCGGCCGTGTGCGGCATCTGACCCTCGTCGAGCAGGTGGACGAACGGCTCGTCGGTGTAGGCCTTCCCGAGCGCGGCCCGCAGGGCGGCCGTGTCGACGCCCGGCTTCAGCTTCGCGGTGCAGGTGGCGAGGATCCCGCGGGGCATCGGGGCGAGCAGCGGGGTGAACCCGACCGACACCCGGGTCCCGGCGGCCAGCGACAGGCCCTGCGTGATCTCCGGCGTGTGCTGGTGCGCGCCGCCGATCTTGTACGGGGACAGGTCGCCCATGACCTCGGAACCGAGAAGGTTGGTTGCGGCTTTCCGGCCCGCGCCCGACGTCCCGGACGCGGCGACGACGACGATGTCGTCGGTCTCCACGAGCCCGGCGGCGAGCAGCGGCGCGAGCGCGAGGGTGACCGAGGTCGGATAGCAACCGGGGTTCGCGATCCGCCTGGCGCCGGCGATCAGGTCCCGCTGCCCCGCGAGCTCGGGCATGCCGTACACCCAGGTTCCGGCGTGCGGCAGCCGGTAGAAGCGCTCCCAGGCGGCGGCGTCCTGAAGGCGGAAGTCCGCGCCGAGGTCGACGACGAGCTGGTCGGGCCGCAGCGTGGCGGCGATCGCCGCCGACGCCCCGTGCGGGAGCGCGAGAAAGACGACGTCCGCGTCCTCGAGCAGGGCCGGGTCGCTGGGGGCGAGCGTCTGGCCCGCGTACGTCACCAGGTTGGGGTGCACGGCGGTCACCGGCTCCCCTGCGCGCGAGTCGGCCTGGGCGACGACGACGTCCAGCTCGGGGTGGGCCGCGAGCAGGCGCAACAGCTCGCCGCCCGCGTAGCCGCTGGCTCCGGCGACGGCCGTCCGCATACCCACGGGGCTCTCCTCAGGTCGGTCCTACATAGAAATACGTTCGCCGGAAGAATTATACGGCCCGCTCACCCGACCGGCGCAAACGGGATCTGGGGCGCGTGGGGCCGAAGGTACCGTCGCGAACCATGACCACCATCGGCCTGTGCATGATCGTCCAGGACGAAGCGCCCGTCATCGAGCGGTGCCTGACGTCCGTCCGCGACCGGATCGACCACTGGCTGATCGTCGACACCGGCTCCACCGACGGTACGCCCGACCTGATCGCCAAGATCCTCGGCGACATCCCCGGCCGGCTCTACCAGCGGCCCTTCGTCGACTTCGGCTACAACCGCACCGAGGCGGTTCAGGCTGCCCGGGTCGGCGCGGATTACACCTTGCTGATCGACGCCGACGAGGTTTTGATCAGCGCCGACGAGTTCACCTGGCCCGTGCTCGAGTCCGACATCGTCGAACTCGCCCACATGGCCGGCAACCAGACCCGGCGGCAACCGGTGCTGCTGTCCAACCGGCGGTCCTGGCACTTCGCCGGTCCCCTGTTCGAGCGCCTGGTGACCGATGCCGGGGACTCGCGCGCCTTCCTGCCCAACCTCGTCGTCCGCGAGTTCAAGGACGGCAACCGCCACACCGCGGTCACGCCGATCGAGCGGAACACGCTGGACGCCCGGGTGCTCGAGGCCGCGCTCAAGGACCTGACGCCCGCCGCCGGGGCGCCGGAGGCCGAGGACGGGGCGCCGGTCGCGGCCGACCCGCTCGCGCTGCACCTGCGCTACCGCCTCGCCGGCTGCTACCGCGACAGCAACCGGGCCGCGAAGGCGCTCGAGGCGTACGCCCAGCGCGCCGCCCTCGGGGGCGACCAGGGCGAGGTCGCGGACTCCCTGCTCCAGATCGCGCACCTGCTGCAGCGCTCCGGCGCCGAGGCGGATCGCGTCGTCGCCTCCTACCTGAACGCCTGGGAGGCGATGCCGACCCGCGCGGAGCCGCTGACCGACCTCGCCGGGTACGCCCGCGAGCAGGGCCGCTACTCCCTCGCCCGCATGATGGCGGCGCGCGCGTTGGAGATCCCGCCGCCGGCGGACGCTCCCTACATCGACGAGACCGTCTACCGCTGGCGCAGCCAGGACGAGTACGCCGTCGCCTCCTACTGGACCGGCAACGTGCTCGAGTCCGCCGTCGCCAGCCACGACCTGATCGCCCGGGGTGTGCTCCCGGACGCCGAGCTCGCCCGCGTCGAGCAGAACCTCGCGTTCGCCCGCGCCCGCTGCGAGGAGGCCGGCCTGACCGTCACCCCGGAGGCCGCCGCCGCCGCGATCGCCGCCGCCCGCGCCGCCGTCACCGTGCCGGCCGCGGCCGCCCAGTCGGCCCAGCCGAGTGTCCAGCCGAGTGCCCAGCCGCCGGCTCCCGCGGTGGAGACGACCGAGGACCGTAGGGACCAGGACGCCGCGGACGTCGAGGAGGAACTCGACGACGTCGAGGCCCCGGTCGTGGCTGCGGGCTCCCCGCCTCCGGCCGGGTTCCTCGGCCGCGCGGGCCAGGCGACCGGCCAGGCGGCGGGCCAGGCGGCGGGCCAGCCGACGGGTCAGCCGGCCGGGCCCTCCGGCGCCGAGGCCGAGGCCCGGATCCCGGTCCCGATGGCCGCGCTCGACGACAAGGCCCACCAGTTCCGCGGGCTGATCCCGGCCCCCGAGCCGGAGCGCGCCCGGGACTGACCCGGGCGGCGGAGTTCACGGTCGGGACCCCGCGGGACACACCCGCGGGGTCCGACGACGTGGCGGAGTGCTCAGGCGCCGCGGTCGTCGGCCGCGGTGATGCGGTCGCGCTGGGCGGGGATCAGGGCGACCGGAAACGCCCCCGCGTTCCCGTCGGCCGTCCGCTGCCGCTGGGCGGCTCGCTTGCCCGCTCGATCGCGTCCCTGTGCCAGCCACGCTTCGGCTCGCTCCCGACCTGTCATGACGACCCCCCTCGTCCCGGTCGAACAGACCGGACATGAAGTCCGGTACCACTCTTAGCGGACCACTAGTGACACCCGGGGCGCATGTGCCGTACGGGTGAAGAGGGAATCGACGGAGCGTCACCTACGCTTCCGCCATGACCGCGAACGGACCGAAGACCGGCTCGGGTTCGGGGCACGAACGCCCCGCCGACCGTCTGATCCTGCGCGGGTACGCGCCCCTCGCAGCCCTCGTGGTCCTCCTGCTGCTGGTGACGATGCTCGTCCCGAGCCGACCGCAGAAGGACGAGGAGCTCACCCAGTTCGGCGGTGAGACGACGGCGGGACTCGCCCCGGCTCCGGGGGCCGACCCGGTCGCCGGCTCCGGCCCGGTGGGCACGGCACCGACCGTGCCGGGGCCGCCGGGCACCGCCGGGAACCCGAACGCCCCCGCCGTCGCCGCCGGGGCGAAGGGTGACCGCGCCGGCACCGCGGCCGTGGCCGGACGGACGGCGAAGACCTGCTCGGGCGGGGCGAAGCAGGACGCCAACTCCGCCTACTCGCCGCCGTGCATGGTCTGGGACGGGAAGGACAACGGGGGCGCCACCGCGCGCGGCGTCACCAAGGACACGATCACGATCGCGTACCGGGACATCGGCAACCCCCTCGGCGACTCGGACTCCGAGCTGGCCAAGACCGCGGAGCAGAAGGGCATCGTCGCGAGCCCGGAGGCGTCCGAGCGCACGCGCGCGGCCCTGCTCGAGTACTTCAACCGCACGTACGAGCTGTACGGCCGCAAGGTGAAGATCGTGACCTACAAAGGCCGCGGCGACGCCATCAAGGAACTCGGCGGAACCGGCCAGGAGGGCGCGAACGCCGACGCTCTGAAGGTGGCTCAGGAGATCGGCGCCTTCGCGGACATGACCGCGATCAGCCAGCCGTACCTGGACGCGCTCGTCCGCCAGAAGGTCATCGCGTTCGGCGGTCTGCACCTGCCGTCGACCTACTACCGGCAGCGCGCGCCGTACGCCTGGGGCCAGCTCGTCGACTGCACCGCCCTGCTCTCCAGCGCGGTGGACCTGATCAGCAAGCGTCTGCCGCCGTCCGGCAACGCGACCCGGGCCGGCAGCACCGCCCTGCGGCAGAAGCCGCGCAAGTTCGGCCTCGTGGTCCCCGACGACGCGGTGTACGCGCAGTGCATCAACGAGGCCCGCCCGAAGCTGAAGGCCGCCGGGGTCAACTTCGCCAAGGAGATCCGGTACTCGCTCGAGATCGCGAAGCTGCAGCAGGAGGCGCCGAACATGGCGGCGCAACTCAAGGCCGCGGGCGTGACCACCGTGGTTCTCGTGACCGACCCGATCCTGCCGTTCTTCCTGTCCGGGTCGGCGACGCAGCAGGACTTCTGGCCGGAGTGGTTCCTCACCGGCACGGTGCTCACCGACGCCGACGTGGCCGGCCAGTTCTACGACCAGGACCAGTGGCAGTTCACCTACGGGCAGAGCTATCTCGCCGACATCAGGCAGGGTCAGGCGTCGGAGTCCTACCGCGCCTACAAGAAGATCCGCGACGACGAGCCCACGATGGCGCGCGACATCGACTACTACTCCCTGCTGATGCTGTTCATCGGGTTGCAGATGGCCGGCCCGAACCTGACGCCGCAGAGCTTCCAGCGGGGTCTGTTCTCCTACCCCGGCGCCGACGGCCCGCTGGGCCACTGGAGCTGGGGTCCGAACGACTACACCGCGATCGACGACGCCCGCGAGATCTACTACGACCGGCGGGCGCTGTCGGCGTTCAACAACCAGCCCGGGCGGTACGTCTCCCCCAGCGGCACGAAGCGCTACCGGGGCAGCTGGCCAACCCAGGCCCCGCCGGTCCCGACGCCGCCGGCCGCCGCGCCGTGACCATTGGCGCCAAAGCCGTTCACGCCGTTCGTTGATCCGTCGGGTCCGGGGACACCCTCCCGGGCGAGCACCGCGTGCCGGCGCGTGGGTCCGACGACACCGCGCGCCTCGGTGACCCCCGTGCGGTGGCCGGGAGCCGAGGTGATGACGACGACCGTGCTGCCGTCGGCGCCGGGCTCGAGGCGGCACAGGTAGGACCCGTCCGCTCCGACCTGACCGGCACCGATCTGACGGCCCCGCAGATCCGTGAGCGTGACGATCGCGCCCGGCAGCGGAGTGCCGTCGCTCGACCGGACCGTGCCGTAGACCACCGGCCAGTCTGAGACCGGCACCATCCCGACGGGGGCGCGCCCGTCGAGCTGCTCGCGCAGCCGCTCCCCCTCGACGTCGACGTCGGGCAGGACCCGGTCGAGCCAGCGCGGGATCCACCATGCCGAGCGGCCGAGCAGCGAGAGCACGGCCGGCACGAGCGTCATGCGGACGACGAACGCGTCGACGAGCACACCGAACCCGAGGGCGAAGCCGAACGACTGCAGGATCGGGTCCGGCGCGAGCATGAAGCCGAAGAAGACACTCATCATGATCACGGCCGCGGCCGTGACCACCCGGGCACCCTGCTCGAACCCGACCGCGACGGCCTGGGTCGGCGCCGCGCCGTGGACGAACTCCTCCCGCATGCGGGTGACGAGGAAGACCTCGTAGTCCATGGCGAGACCGAAGACCAGACCGATCATGAAGATCGGCAGGAAGCTGATGACCGGGCCCTCGCCCCCGATCCCGATCGCGTCGAACCAGCCCCACTGGAAGATCGCGACCACGGCGCCGAAGGTCGCCGCGACGCTGAGCAGGAAGCCCAGCACGGCCTTGATCGGCACGAGGACGGAGCGGAAGACCAGGAGCAGCAGGATGAACGCCAGCCCGCCCACCACCATCAGGAACGGCGCGAGCGCGGAGTCGAGCTTGTCCGAGACGTCGATGAGGATCGCCGTCGACCCGGTGACCGCCAGCTCGACGTTGGCCTCGTCGCTGATCGCGTCGCCGGTGGCGCCGCGGATCCGGTTGACCAGGTCGGTGGTCTCGGCCGCGGTCGGACCGGTGGCCGGGACGACCGTGACGATGGCGGCGTCGGTCGCCTCGTTCAGGTTCGGGCCGGTGACGGCGACAACTCCCTCGAGCTCGCCGAGACGGTCCCGCACGGTGTTCGCGGCGATCGTCAGGTCGGTGCCCGGCCGCGGTTCGACGGCGATCATCAGCGGGCCGTTGAAGCCGGGGCCGAAGCCCGCGGCCAGCTGGTCGTAGGCCTGGCGCTGGGTGGTGTCCGTCGAGCGCGTGTCGTCGCCGGGCATCCCGAGGCGCAGGTCGAGCAGCGGGAGCGCGAGCACGAGCAGGCCGACGACCGAGGCGACGACCGCCACGACCCGGTGACGCAGCGTCAGACCGACCCAGCGGGCACCGAGGGTCGGCCGGTCGGCGCGCGGGACGCCGAGGCGGCGCAGCCGGCCGGGCAGACGGCCCGCCTTGACCCGCTCACCCGCGAAGCCGAGGACCGCCGGCAGCAGCGTCAGCGCGACGATGACCGCCACGACCACGGTCGCGGCGGCGCCGAGGCCCATCGCGGTGAGGAACGGGATGTTGACGACCGACAGCGCGGCGAGCGCGATGACGACCGTGAGACCGGCGAACACGACCGCGGACCCGGCGGTGCCGACGGCACGGCCCACCGCCTCCTCCGGGTCGCGACCGTTCGAGAGCTCGAACCGGTACCGGGACAGGATGAACAGGGCGTAGTCGATCGAGACGGCGAGACCGAGCATCAGCGCCAGGGACGACGCGCTCGAGGACAGTTCGACGAACCCGGTGGCGGTGGTGATCGCCATCATCGACAGCGCGACGCTGACGATCGCGTTGAGCAGCGGGAGGCCCGACGCCACGAGGGACCCGAGCGTCAGCACCAGCACGAAGCCGGCGATCACGATGCCGACGACCTCGGCGAGGCTCTCCTCCTGTTCCGCCTCGGAGGCATCACCGCCGAAGGCCACTCCGAGCCCGGCGGTGCGCGCCGGCTCCGCGGCCTCGGTCAGCGCCTCGCGCGCCTCCTCGGTGAGCTCCATGCTCTGCACGAGGTACTGGACCTGCGCGTACGCGGTCCGGCCGTCCGGCGAGATCGCGTCGGCCTCGTAGGGGTCGACGACCACGCCGACCTGCGGAGCCGAGCGCAGCTCCTCGACGACGCGGCCGATCGCCTCGCGGCGGGAGTCGGCGCGCAGGTCGTCCCCGTCCGGCGCCGTGAAGACCACCCGGGCGGTCGCCCCGTCGACACCGGACGAGGGGAACTTCTCCGCCAGCAGGTCGATCGCCTTCTGGCTCTCGGTGCCGGGGATCGTGAACTCGTCCGAGGTCTCGCCCGCGAGCGTGCCGGCGGCGACGCCGCCGCCGAGCAGGGCGACGAGCCAGAGCGCGGCGACCCAGCGTCGCCGGCGAAAGCACCACCGGCCGAGCCGGTACAACAGCAGCGCCACGGGTCCCCGATCTTCACAAGTTTCAGAGAATTGTGAATGGCGACGACCGTCGCGCACAACTCGATTCCCGAGAACGCCTCGGGTGATCGGTCACAACGTCAGGACCGGCGCCGTTCCTTCCAACGTTCGCCGATCTCCTTGAGTTCTCCGTCCATGAACCGGACGAACTCGGCCAGCTCACCGAGGCGCTCGGCCCCCGGGGAGGCCGCACCGAGGACCCCGACGCCCTCGTCCGCGAGTTCGGCCAGGTGGGGGTACGCCTCCTGCTTGCGCAGGACCGCGTCGAGGATCCCGCCCGGGGAGAGCCGATAGTGCTCCTGCCGGGAACCGGGGACCGCGTCCCGCTCGACCAGGCCGGAGTCGATGAGCTGATTGACCGCGGAGGAGATCGCCGCGGCGCTCACCCCGAGGATCTCGGTGAGCTGGCGCGCGGTGAGCTGGTCGCGCTGGTCGCACAGCAGGGCGACGTAGACGCGGGCCGGCATCCGGCCCCACCCGCGCTCGTGGAGCGCGAGCGACATCCGCTCGACGAAGGTGCGCAGGGTGTCCGTCCCGGAGGTCGTGCCGTCCGGCCGGGCCGCCTCGGCGCTGGAGCTCACCCGCGTCCTCCCATTGACTCGCCCACCGATCCAGATGCCCGGGGGCCTGGCGACTTTATCGCCGGTTCCAAGGCCAGGTATGGGATTGCCCCCGATCCGGTGGATCCCGTGCGCCCCCTGCCCGAAGACAGCGATCGGACGCACAATGACCGGAACCGGTAAAGACTTCGCGTCTCCCGGTACCTCGTTCACGAATTTCCGAATAGTGTGAAAGTGGCGGATCGACGGTCCCACTTCGGCCGCCGCACCGTCAATGAGCACCGTCAATCCACACCCCTTGAACCTGGGGAGGCGCCCATGAGGGCGAGCCGTCGCATCCGGCTCGGACTGCCCCTGGCCGCGGCCGCGCTGATCGCCGCGTCCGCCTCCGGCTACGCAGGCCCCGAGAAAAAGTCGGGGTCGGCGAAGGACGCACCGGCCACCGACGCGCAGGGTCAGTCGCAGGCCGTGCTGGCCCGGGTCGTCCCGTACGTCGGGCTCCCCGGCGTCACGACCAGCGTCGGTCTGGTGACCGCGCAGGTCGCGAACGGCACGTCCCAGGCCTCCGCGGCGGCCGCCGACTTCGGTCTGCTCGGCACCCTCGCCGGGGGCGCGGCCGCCGGCCAGGCCCCCGACGGTCTCCCCTCGCTGGAGATTCCGGCGCCGATCAGCGCGGACAGCGAGGGCGGCGAGGCCGGCACCGGCGAGACCGTCGAGCGCGACCCGTTCGCCGCCGCGGGGGCCCCGGCGCTGCCGGCCGCCGCCGGCGCCAACGACCCGCAGGCCTTCCTCGGCAAGGAGTCGGCGAGCGCCACCAAGAACCCGCTCGCCGCGACCGGCACCGTCCAGGGCCCGACGCTGAAGCTGCCAGGCCTGTTCGAGCTCGCCGGCGGCCGCTCGATCGCCAACGCGACGAAGAACGGGGCCGGGTCCGAGGTCGTCCTCGACAAGCTCGACCTCGGCGCCGGGCAGGTCGTCCTCACCGGACTGCGGTGGGTCGCCGACCAGAAGAACAAGGCGAGCGCCACCTCGGGCTTCTCGATCGGCTCCCTGACCGTCGCGGGTCAGAGCCTGCCGGTCGACAGTCCCGCCGAGCTCGCCGCGAGCCTCGCCCAGGCCAACCAGCAGCTGGCCCCGCTCGGCCTCGTGCTCGACGCCCCGACCAACCTCGCCGACGCCGGCGGCGGCTCCGTCGCCCCGCTCGTCCTGCAGATCCGCAACCCCGAGGCCCTCGTCGAGCCGACGAACCAGGCCTCGGCCGCCCTCGCGCCGGTGGTCACCCAGCTGATGGAGGCGGTCATCGCCGCCAACCCGGACGCCGCGGCCGCCCAGATCGTCGCCAACGCCCTCGTGGGCGGGGCCGGCGGTCGCAGCGGCGGTCGCCTCGAGATCGGCGGCGTGAGCGCCCGCTCCGCGCTGGTCGAGCTCGAGGACGGCCTCGACGCCGCGACGAACGCGATCGCCCCGCTGCTGCCGTCCACGAACTCGGTCGTCCCCAGCTCGACCGGGTCCGCCCCGGCCGTCGACTCCGTCTCCGCCGGCATCGGTGACGTCCCCGCCAGTGACGTCCCGGCCGACACCAACCTGGTCCCCGCACAGTCGCCCGCCACCCAGAACGCCGCCCTCGGATCCTCCGGGGACACGAACAACGGCCTCGCCGTCCTCGCCCTCGCGCTGGGACTCGCCGCCGTCGTCGTGCTGGCGCTCGGCGATCGGCTGCGGATGGCCGCGAGCGCGCGATGAAGCCCCGGCCGAACCGGCTGATCCTGTCGGGCTACGGCCCGCTGGCCGGCGTCATCGCGGTCCTGCTCATCGTCACGGTCACCGTGCCCAGCAAGGCCCCGGGCGACACGAACGAGCTCGCCGTGGCGGGCCCGGACCCGTACGCCGCGACCAGCCCGGAGCTCGGGGGGATGGGCGTCGACGCGGCCGGTGCGCCCGTCGTCGCCGGTGCCCCGGGGACGACGGCCGCCGCGACGGGCACCACGGCCGCCGCGCCGGGTGCGAAGCCCGGCAAGGGCGGCAAGGTCGTGACCAGCGCGCAGGCCGGCAGTGCACCGCGCGCCCAGGGCGTCGTGCCCGCCGCCGACTGTGCGGGCGGCGCCCTGCAGGTCGCCGGGAGCGCCTACTCCCCCGCCTGCGTGCACTTCACCGGTGACAACGGTGGGGCGACCTACCGCGGCGTCACCGCGGACACGATCACGATCGCCATCCGCGAGAGCAGTGCGTCCGACCAGCGTGAGCAGGAGGACGACAAGGACAGCGAGCTGGAGAAGAAGGCCGAGGAGGCCGGCATCTCCGCCAGCCCCGCCGACCGCAAGCGCGAGCTGGATACCCTCGTCGACTACTTCAACAAGAACTACGAGCTCTACGGCCGCAAGGTGAAGCTGGTCCGGTACACCGGGCGCGGCGACGGCCAGGCCGAGATCGCCGGCGGCGGCCAGGAGGGTGCGAACGCCGACGCGGTCAAGGTGGCGCAGGAGATCAAGGCCTTCGCCGACATCTCCGCACTGACGCAGCCGTACATGGACGCGCTCGTGCGGCAGAAGGTCCTCGCCATCGGCGGCCTGCACATGCCGCAGAGCTACTACCGCCAGCGCGCGCCGTTCGCCTGGGGCCAGCTGGTCGACTGCACGACGCTGATGAACTCCGCCGTCGACCTGATCGCCAAGCGCCTGCCGGCGAACGAGAACGCGACCCGCGCGGGCAGCGCGAGCCTGCGGCAGAAGCCGCGCAAGTACGGCCTGATCTTCCCGGACGACGCCGTCTACTCCCAGTGCATCAACGAGGCGCGCCCGAAGCTGAAGGCGGCGGGCATCTCCTTCGCGAAGGAGATCCGCTACGCGCTGCAGTTCGCCAAGCTGCAGCAGGAGGCGCCGAACATGGCCGCGCAGCTCAAGGCGGCCGGGGTCACGACGCTGGTGCTCGTCACCGACCCGCTGCTGCCGTTCTTCCTCACGGGTTCGGCGACGCAGCAGGACTTCTACCCGGAGTGGTTCGTCTCCGGGACCATCGGCACCGACGCCGACGTCGCCGGTCAGTTCTACGACAGTGACCAGTGGCAGTTCGCGCTCGGGCAGAGCTACCTCACCGGCTTCGGCGGTGGCAAGAACACCGAGGCGTACAAGGCCTTCGCCACGATGAAGAACGGCAAGCCGACCTCGCTGGTCGACCTGACCTACCAGACGCTGATGATGCTGTTCATCGGTCTGCAGCAGGCCGGGCCGAACCTGACCCCCGCGACGTTCGCCCAGGGCATGTTCAGCTACGGCAAACGGACCGGCGACTACGGCCAGTGGAGCTTCGGCCCGAACGACTTCACCAGTACCGACGACGCCCGGGAGTTCTACTACGACCCGAAGGCACTCTCGCCGTTCAACAACCGGCCCGGCCGGTGCGTGCCCCTCAACGGCGGCAGGCGCTACGTCGGGGCGAGTTGGCCGGCGCGGGTGACCATGCCGACACCGCCGGCCGTGGCGCCGTAGCGGCCCGGTCGGATCCCGGAAGCCGAGTCGAAGGGTGAGCCCGCTGCCCGCCGTTCCTGCCGCCGTGCCCGCCGCACTGGCCGACAAGCGCAAGCGCGCGGTCGCGATGGTGGCCGCCGCCCCGCTGGTCTGGGTGGTGCTGAACGCCGTCCTCCCGTCCGGCCTCCCTCTGGGCGTCGTGCTGCAGGGCGTGGTCCTCGGGTCGCTGACCGGCCTGTCCGCCCTCGGGCTGGTGCTGGTCTACCGGTCGTCGCGGATCATCAACTTCGCGCAGGCCGCGCTGGGGTCGGCGGCGTCGTTCCTCGCCGTCCAGCTCTTCCTCGTCAAGGGGTGGAACTACTACGTGGCCCTCGGCGTGGGCCTCGTGGTCGCGGCGGTGATCGGCGCGCTGTGCGACCGGCTCGTGGTGCAGCGCCTGTTCTGGGCCCCGCGCCTGATCCTGACCGTCGCCACCATCGGTCTCGCACAGATCCTGGCGGCGCTGCAGTTCGCGGTGCCGAGCATCGTCGGGTCCGGGGGCGGCTTCGGCGGCCTGCAGGGGTCGTTCCGTACGCCGCTCGACATCAAGTTCACCTTCGAGGGCCTGGTCTTCACCGGCGCGCACGTGATGATCCTCGTGACGGTGCCGATCGTCCTGGCCCTGTTCGCGTTCTTCCTGCGCAACTCCGCGGTCGGTGTCGGCATCCGCGCCACCTCGTCGAACGCCGAGCGCGCGATGCTGCTCGGCATTCCGGTGCGCCGCCTCTCGACGCTGGTCTGGGCGCTGGCCGGCGCGCTCTCCGCCCTCGCGGCAATGCTCTCGGCCCCGCTCGTCGGTCAAGGTGGTGAGATCGCCGGCGGCCCGGCGCTCCTGCTGCCCGCCCTCGCGGCCGCGGTCATCGCGCGCATGGAGAGCCTCCCGGGTGCCGTGTTCGCCGGCATCGGCGTCGGTGTCTTCCAACAGGCGGTGTTCTGGAACACGTCACGCTCGAGCTACGTCGACGTCTTCCTGCTCGTCGCGGTCCTCATCGCGCTGCTGCTGCAGCGTCACCAGCTCACCCGCGCCGCGGACGCGAACACCGCGGGCTGGAACACCGCCGACGAGATGCCGCCGGTGCCGAAGGAGATCCGGCACCTGCCGGAGATCATCTGGGGGCGGCGTCTGCTGCTCGCCGGTGTCATCGCGGCCGCCATCGCGCTTCCGTACCAGCTGAGCCCCAGTCAGATCAGTCTGCTCGGCACCGTGACGGTGATCTACGGTCTGGTCGCGGTCTCGCTCGTCGTCCTCACCGGCTGGGCCGGGCAGATCAGCCTCGGCCAGTTCGCGATCGCCGGTGTCGGTGCCGTGGTCGCCGGTGACCTCGTCGCGAAGACCGGGGCGGACCTGCTGATCGCCATGCTCGCGGGCATGGGCGCCGGCATGCTGACGGCCGTCGCGATCGGCATCCCCGCCCTGCGGATCCGGGGTCTGTTCCTCGGCGTCACCACGCTCGCGTTCGCGGTGCCGCTCTCGACGTTCTTCCTGAACCCGGCGAACTTCCCCGAGGCCATCCCGACGCAGGTCGACCGGCCGCTGGTCCTCGAGCGCTTCGACCTCTACAACGAGAAGACGCTCTACTGGTTCTGCCTGACGGTGCTGGCCCTGGCGCTCGTGCTCGTGCACGGCATCCGGCACAGCCGCACCGGCCGGGCGATGATCGCGGTGCGCGACAACGAGCGTGCGGCGGCCGCCCGTGGCCTGAGCCCGACGAAGATCAAGCTCGCGGCCTTCGCCGTCAGCGGCGCGCTCGCCGGGCTGGCCGGCTCGATGCACGTCATCGCGCTCGACGGCGTCCGGGCGGGTACGTACTCCCCCGCGATCTCCTTCGAGGCGTTCACGATGGTCGTGCTCGGCGGCGCGACGTCGGTGACCGGCGCCCTGCTCGGCGCGATCTTCCTCGCCGTCGCGAAGTACAACCTCTCCGGCGGCATGCAGCTGTTCGTCACCGGCGCGGGCGTGCTGTTCGTCCTGCTCGTCCTGCCCGGCGGTCTGGCCCGCGTGGTCATCTCCGCGCGCGGGTTCTGGTTCCGCACCGTCGCGCGGATGCGCGGCATCACTCTCGCCGGTCCCGGAGGGGAGACCGGCGCGACCGACGTCGACCTGGCGTCCATCGGCGGGCGCCTGTCCGCCGCCGGCCCCGACCCGCTGGCCGTGCCCGAGGAGGGGCCCGGCCCGCGGCCGACCCAGCGACCGGCAGGTGCGGGATGAGCCTTCTCGAGTGCACGGGCCTGCAGGTCTCGTACGGCCGCAACAAGGTGCTCCACGGGGTCGACGTCCGCGTGGACGCCGGCGAGGTCCTCGGCCTGCTCGGGACCAACGGCGCCGGCAAGTCCACGCTGCTGCGGGCGATCTCCGGCCTGACCCCGCCCCGCCACGGCAAGGTCCGCTTCGACGGCAAGGACACCACCGGCTGGTCGCCGATGAAGATGGCGCGGCTCGGCCTCGCCTACATGCCCGGCGGCCGGGGCATCTTCCCGGACCTGTCGGTCGCGGAGAACCTGCGCATGGCCACCTGGGTCACGCGCAAGGACAAGGACTACTGCGCCGCCGCCGTCGGCCGCGCGATCGAGCTGTTCCCTGCACTGACGACCCGCATGGAGGACCGCGCCGGTCTGCTCTCCGGCGGCCAGCAGCAGATGCTCGCGCTCGCGCAGGCGCTCGTGCAGGGGCCGGCGGGCACGGACGGCAAGCCCGGCGCGCGGGTGCTGCTGATCGACGAGCTCTCCCTCGGCCTCGCCCCGGCGATCGTCAGCGAGCTCCTCGACGTCGTCCGCCACCTGCGCGACGAGGGCCTGGGCATCCTGCTCGTCGAGCAGTCCGCCGAGCTCGTGCTCAAGGTCTCCGACCGCGCGATGTTCCTGGAGAAGGGCGAGGTCCGCTTCTCCGGCCCGGCCCAGGAGATCCTCGACCGCGGCGACCTGATCCGCTCGGTGTTCCTCGCCGGTGCTCTCGAGCAGGCCGACGAGAAGCTCCCGCACATCGACGGGCTCGAGGTTCCCGAGATCGACCCCGAGGCGGTCCACGAGGCCCGCCGCCACCTCGACGACTCCCCCGCCGACCCCAGCACTGAAGATGACATCTCCAGTGCGGACGGCGGGGCCCGGCCGGTGAACGTCACCGGCGCCCGGACCGACGCGGACGAGGTCGACGACGAGACCGGGGAACTGCCGCGGATCGTGCGGGACCGGCCCGAGCGGCCGGTGTCCACCGGCGAGGACGAGGACGAGGACCTCGCCGACATCGTGGAGGCGCTCGACGCGGCCGCGGACGCGGCCCCGACGCCGAAGGTGGCGATCGCGACCCGGAACCTGCGGAAGACCTTCGGCGGCGTCGCGGCGATCGCCGGGGTGGACATCGACATCTGCGCCGGCGAGATCGTCGGCCTGATGGGCCCGAACGGCGCGGGCAAGACCACGATCCTCGACGCGATGTCGGGGTTCCTGGTCCCGGACACGGGTCGGGTGTACTTCAACGGCAGCGACGTCACGGACCTGACCCCGCAGGCGCGGGCGCACCTGGGCCTGGGCCGCTCGTTCCAGGACGCGAAGCTCTTCCCGGGCCTCACGGTCACCGAGACCATCGCGGTGTCCTGCGAACGCTGGGTGACCTCCCGGGAGCCCCTGGCGGCCGCGCTGCGCCTGCCGGCCTCGCTGCTCTCGGAGATCGACGTCGCCGAGCGGGTCGACCGCATCATCACGCTGCTCGGGCTCGGGGTCTTCCAGGACCGGTTCGCCAGTGAGCTCTCGACCGGTTCCCGCCGCCTCGTGGAGTTCGGTTGTCTGCTCGCCCAGGAGCCCGACGTGCTCCTGCTGGACGAGCCGGCGGCCGGCCTGGCGCGGGCCGAGGCCGAGCTGATGGGGCCCCTGATGAAGCGCATCCGGGAGGCCACCGGCGGGGCCCTGGTGATCGTCGAGCACGACGTCGGGCTGCTGCGGCGGACCTGCGACCGGATCATCGCCCTGGAGTCCGGGCGCGTGGTCGCGCAGGGTCCGCCGGACGAGGTGCTGTCCGACCCCACGGTCATCGCCACGTACCTTGGAGCGGAGGCTGCCGCGGCGTCGTGAGGCAGCCGGCCGACTCCACGACGACGTCGGGTCGGCCCCGGGGTGGGAACGGAAGAACGGAGCAAGGCGGGCACGAGAGCAGCCGGTGGGGATTCCCCGCCGCGGCCGACTTCAAACCGGGGTGCTCGGGGGCGCCGAGGTGGCGTGGACCACCTCGTCCGGTTTTGTACGGTTTCTCGTCGCCTGATCGGACCAACGATTTCTCAGCGTGCGGACACGGCGACCGGTTACACCGCACTCTGTACCTGTCAGTGCGCCGAACCTGGCGCAGTACGTCGAGGAGAACGCGATGGCGGCACGAGAGCGGAGCCCACGGGCGGGCTCACGCCTGTCGCTGCGCGGCGGGCCCGTCGTGCCCCTGGTGGGCGTCTGCGTCGGCGTGGCGGCCCTGACCGCCGTGGTGACCCTCGGGGGTGGGAATTCCTCCTCCACCACCGACGGCCCGGACAAGGGCGTCGTGCAGGCGATGTCGGCGTCCGACCCGATCAGCACGCCGCCGGTGAACACGTGCTTCCTCCGCGTCGACGGCAAGCCGCTGGCGACCACGCTCGCGGACGCCCGCACGCTGACCCAGATCGCCGCCGTCGGCTGGCAGGTCAAGGCGCCGGAGGAGATGGTCGCCCGGGTCCTCGACGTCGCCGCCGGCAAGCCGGGCAAGTCGCCGTCGGTCACGGAGGCCCTCGACCTGTTCACCCGTGAGGACTCCGCGGCGCCGACCGCGGCGTCGGTCGCCAAGCTGCGGGCCCTGGCCGAGCCGGGCGGCCTCACGTGCGCGTTCGCCGCGCCCGTGGCGTCGGAGGAGAGTCGCGGCAGGTCGGGGCTCACCCCGCGGGCCGACGTCATGCGCCAGGGGATCGTCGACGCCTTCGGCAAGCTGACCATGAGCACCTTCGGGCCCAAGGCCAAGGACAACCCGGCCGGCGCGGCGGGACGCGCGCTCAGCGTGACGGTCCCCGACACGATTTCCCCGGTCGCCTCCCCCGTCTCGTCGCCGGTGACGTCGCCCGAGGCCAACGCGGGCTGGGTCGTGGCGCACTGGCTGACCGCCCGGGGCGCCGACTACAAGCTCGACACCATCGCCTACGGCGATTTGATCTGGGCCCCGACCGCCGGCTGGCGGACGCCGGACCCCGCCACCGCCGCCTCGCCGGCGCGGCCGGGTCGCCTGTTCGTCTCGGTCGTGGCCGGCTCGTCCGCCAAGGACGCCAAGAAGTCCGATTCGACCAAGAAGTCGAGCAAGAGCAAGAAGTCCTGACCGTCTGTCAGGTCCTCCCGGAGTACCGCGCGAAACGCGCGGGCCCCGACAGTTTCCGGGAAATCTGAGAGAATGGTGGGGATGAGCAAGCACCGCCCGCCCGGCCAGGCCGCAAACCGGTTCCTCGGCGTCGGCCTCGCCGCGATCCTGCTGGCGGCCGGCGCTGTCACCGTGCAGGCCACGCGCAGTGACGGGTCCGCCACGCAGGCGGCTCCCGCGGCGCCCGCCGGGTCGAACAGCCTGCTCGACATGTCCGGCCGCGACCGCCCGATCGCGACCCGCTCGGCGGTGCGGACCAAGGGCCCGCGGGTCGTCCCCGCCCCGACCACCAAGGACGCGGAGTGCCGCCTGGACCTCGGCTACGGGGTCTGGGAGATCGACATGACCGCGGCGCGGACGCTCACCATGCTGACCGCCGTGGCCTACCGCGACGGACGCAACTACGTCCGGGCCGCGCGCGCCTTCGACCGCTCGCTGCAGAAGGAGGGCCGGGTCCCGCTCCGGCCCGACCAGGCCGTCGAGGAGATCAAGCGCAAGCGCAAGGACCCGGCGCCGCGCACGACCTCCCTCGACGCCGTCTACGCGTTGTTCCGCCCGCACGCCCTGACCTGCGTGACGCCGCAGCGCTACATGCCCGCGCAGCCGATGACGACGACCGGCCTCACGATGCGTTCGCTCGCGCTGATCCGCGGCTGGGCCGAGGCGTACGGCGGCCGGCCCATCGGGGGCTTCGCGCCGGGCGGGGTGTCCAGCGGCCACATCGAGAACTCGGCGCACTACGACGGCCGTGCGGTCGACATCTTCTTCAGCCTCGACGACCCGGACAACAAGGCCCGGGGCTGGCTGCTCGCGCACTGGCTCGTCGCGAACGCGGACTACTACCAGATCGCCACGCTGATCTTCGACGACCAGGTGTGGTCGAACACCAATTCACACCTCGGCTGGCACCCCTACGTGCACCCGTCGGGCAACACGACCAATGTGACGTTGCGTCACCTCGACCACATCCACGTGGACGTGGTGCGGGGTTCCTGACCCAGGGCTGACGGTGCGTCAGGTCAGGTGCTTGTCGAACCAGGCGAGCAGCTGCTTCTGGGCGGCGGTGGCCGCGGTCTCGTCGTACCGCTCCCCCGTGTCGTTGAAGAACGCGTGCTGGGCGCCGTCCCAGACCTTGATCTCGTAGGTGAGCTTCGCGGCCTTCAGAGCTGCTTCGGCGGCGGCCCTCGTGCCGTTGACCCGCTCGTCCTCGCCGGCGTACATGCCGAGGACGGCCGCCTTGGAACCGGTGAAGTCCGGGTTGGCCGGGGCCGGTCCGTAGAACGGGATCGCGGCGCGCAGCCGCCGCTCCTGGCCGGGGCCCTTCTGCAGCAGGTTCCAGGTCATCCCGCCGCCGAAGCAGAAGCCCATCGCGCCGAGCTTCAGGTCGTCGCCCGCGCGTTCGAGCAGCTCGTCGACCCCCGACTTGAGGTCGCCGAGCAACTGCTCGGCCGGCATCGCGGACAGCGCGGCGGTCGCGGCCGCCTGGTCGTCGAAGCCGGCGAGGCCGTCCTTGCCCTCGCGCGAGAGGAGGTCGACGCACAGCGCGCTGTACCCGTTGGCCGCCATACGCCCGACGAGCTCGAAGAAGTGGGTCGTGAGGCCCTTGTTCTCGTGGATGACGAGCACCGCGGCCTTGGGCTTCGCCGCGGCCTTGTACGCCGCGCGGAAGCGCTGGCCGTTCGCGGTGTAGGTGATGAGCTTGCCGACGTCCTTGCCCGGCGGAGGCGTCGCCGCGGGGGCCACCGGGCCGGTCGGGGTCGCCGGCGGGGCCTGCGTCGCGTCGTCGTCATCGTCCCCGCCGCACGCCGCCAGCAGCGCCGTCGCGCCGGGCAGCCCGACGCCGAGCAGGCCGAGTCGCCGCACCGCCTCCCGGCGGCTCAGCAGCCCCTCCGCGTACTCCTCGGCAACCTCGCCCACCAGGTACTCGCGCATCGCCATGGCGCGCAACCTAGATCACGACGCTGAGAATCCCAAGGGGGTGACACCCTTTCCGGCGCCAGAAAGGGTGTCACCCCTACTGGTAGGGGTGGGACGAGAGAGGCGGCGGTCAGGACGGCGGTCAGGACGGCGGTCAGGACGGCGGTCAGGACGGCGGTCAGGACGGCGGTCAGGACGGCGGTCAGGACGGCGGTCAGGACGGCGGTCAGTACGGCTGGGCGCGGTCGGCGAAGTCCGGGTTCAGTCGGTCGGCGCGGTCGGCGGGGAAGGTGATCCGTTCCGGGTCCCCGTCGGAGGTGTAGCGCAGGGTCGGGTCCGCGGCGAGGCGCTCGAGGGCGTCCTGGGCGTCGCGCACGCCGAGGCCGGTGTCGAGGCGCGGGATGTCGAAGAGGTCGAAGCGGAGCGAGTACGGCGACGGCGACGCGATCTCCGAGACCCCGAACACCGCCTCGAGCCGGTAGGGCACGCCCTCGAAAGTGCCGGCGCGGAGCAGCTCGCGGTTGCGGGGGTGCACGCCGAAGGGCACCGCGAGCGTCCGGACCGTCAGGCCGGGCACGGCCTCCTCCAGCCACGCGACGTCGCGGCCGATCTCGGCCTGCACGCCGGCGTCGTCGAGCTTGCCGAGGTCCGCGTGCGACCACGTGTGGGCGGCGATCTCGTAGCCGTTCTCGGCGAGCCAGGTCAGCACCCGGCGGTCCGTGAACGGTTCCGGGGTGGAGTTGACGAAGAACGTGGCAGTGGCGCGGAAGTCGGGGTGCTCCCGCTCGAAGGCCTCGAGGATGCCCGCCGCGGACTTCGGGTCGATCGTGCCGTCGGGCAGCAGCCGGGCCTGGTCCCAGGTGGAGTCGTCGAAGGTGAGCACCACCGGGTGCCGACCCGCGGGCAGGTCGATCTCCCCCGCTGCGAGGGCAGCTGCGGTGATCGGGCGGTAGCCCGCGTCGTACAGCGTCTGCAGCTGTTCCCGGAACGCGGCCGGGCTCATGTCGTAGATGCGGCGGGGCTTCTCGACGAGCTGGTGGTACATGAAGACCGGGATCGCGCCGAGCTCGTTGACCCCGAGGGTCGCGAGCTGCGCGGCGTCGGGGGTCGGGCGCGCGCTCGCCGTCGGAGCGGCCGACGCGGTCGTCGAGCCGGCCGGGGTGCGGGCGTCGGAATCGGAGTCGGCGTCGTCGGCGCAGGCGGTCAGCACCAGGCCGGCCGTCAGCAGGGCCGCGAGGGCAGAGGCTTTCGTTCGCACCCGGTCATGGTCCCGCACGGGCCGTCAGAACAGGGTCTGCGGCTCGGCGTGCTCGAGCGGAGCGATCAGCTCCGGGCCGTTGTTGCGGTGGTTGTTGACCGCGGTCGAGACCGGGTACGCCTCGAGCCCGTCGGCCGGGCTGGGGACGAGCAGCCCGCGGAGGGCGTCCGGGTCCGAGTGCTCGGGGTTCAGCCAGTCCGCCCAGGCGGCGGGTTCGACGAACATCGGCTGCCGGTCGTGGATCTCACCGATCGCGTCGCCGGCCGTGGTCGTGATGACGGTGCAGGTCCGCCACCACGCGTCGGGGTCGTCCCGGTCCTTGTTGGGGTCGCGCCAGAACTCGTAGAGGCCGGCCATCGCGAGCACGCCCCCGCCGCGGCGGCGGATGAAGAACGGCTGCTTGCGCGCCGCTCCGTCCTTCGGGGTGTACCACTCGTAGTACCCGTCGGCCGGGAGCACGCAGCGCCGCTTCGCGAAGGCCTCCCGGAACGCCGGCTTCTCGGCCGCCGTCTCGACCCGGGCGTTGATCATGCGGGCGCCGCCCTTCGGGTCCTTGGCCCAGAACGGCACCAGGCCCCAGCGCAACGTCACCAGCCGCCGCGTGGCCTCCGCCTCGGCCGGCTCGTCGCGCCCGCGGCGCGTCACCACGGCGTACACCGGCTTCGTCGGCGCGACGTTCCAGTCGGACTCCAGGCGCTCTTCCACCGGCACGTCGACCGAGTCCAGGTCGAACTCGGCGACGAGGTCGTCGACCCCCCAGCTCGCTCCGTACCTTCCGCACACGCCTGCCACGGTAGCCGCCGCCACCGACCGTTCCGGGCCCCAGCGCGGGATACTGCCGTCATGCCGCAGAAGCCCCGCAGCATCCACCCGGACGACGCGCAGGACGAGCGACTCGCGGCGCTCGACCTGGAGACCGCGTACACCTACGCCTACCTCCCGACGGTGCTGGACGACGAGGGACGGGCGAAGGACTCCCCCGCCGTGCTCAACGGGTTCCTCTGGCCGTTGCGCGCGGACGCGCACCCGACGGCGGCGATGGACCGCGACCTGGCCGCACTGGCCGAGTCCGGGCTGATCTGCCGTTACGAGGTCGGGGGCCGCCCGTACCTCCACGACCCGCGCTGGAAGACCCGCCACAAGCTCGTGCGCCCGACGCCGTCGACGCTGCCCCCGTGCCCGGAGCACGAGAAGTCGTTCGACGAGGTCGTGACCGAGACGGTCGGCCGTATTGCCGAGGGTGTGACCAGCGTCGTCGAGGTCGCCGGCAGCCGGATCGACCAGAAGCGGATCTCGGACTCGCTCGCCCGGCTGGTCGAGGACGTCACGTACCTCGTCGACCCGGAGAAGGCCGTCGTCAACGGCCAGAAGGTGCGGAAGATGTTCCAGCGCAACAAGAACGGCGACGCCGACGACACCGGCACCGACCCGGGTGCGATCTCGGGCGAGACGGAGTGAGAGAGCCGGCGAACGTCCTGCACTGCGGCGGCTCCTCGCCGGCGGTGGCCTGGTCGACGATCAACGCCGGGGAAGCGATTCCCGGTGTCGTGACGACCCTGACGTGGAGCGTGTTCGGCGAGCGCACCGAGCGTGGTCTGCGCGGCGCCTTCGCCGACCTCGGAGTTCTGACGGAGGCTCAGGTCGCGCGTCCGGCCCGTCCGGACGACCGCGTCTGGGACATCTTCTACGGTCGGGCCGCCGCGAACCTGGAGACGTTCCGCTCCCTCGCCGACCGCATGCCGGGGACCAGCGGCGACGCGATGGAGTCGCAGTTGTTCGGCACGGTGCGCCCCGGGGTGTCGAGTCGGCCCCGCTACCAGCGCTACCCCGTCGTCGCGGCCAAGGCGCCGATGGCGATGTGGGGCGTGGCCGGGCGGCTCGAGCGCGCCGCCGAGCACATCGCCCCGTGGTGGCGGAACACCGTCGCGGCCGCGCCCGGGATGACGGCCGATCAGGCCCGAGGCTCCCTCGACGCGGCGATGCGCAAGTTCGCCGGCGTCATGCGGCCGCACATCGTGGCCTCGATGCTGTGCCAGGGCGTCTACGAGCAGGTGCGCGCCGCGGCGGAGCGGGCGAACCGGCCGGGGCTGGAGATCGCCGTCCTCACCGGGTACGGCGAGATGGCCGAGACCGCGTTCGTCGGTGACCTGTGGGACGTCTCGCGCGGCCGCCTCGAGCTGGTGGAGTTCCTGGCCCGGCACGGGTACCACGGCCCCAACGAGGGTGAACTGGCCGCGCGCGTCTGGCGGCTGGACCCGACGCCGCTGGAGAAGCTGCTGGGCCACTACGCGGCCATGGCGGAGAGCGCGGGCCCGCGGGCGCTGGAGACGGCCCGCGCCGCCGAGCGCGAGGCCGCCGAGCAGGAATTGCTCGCCGCCTCCCCGCGGGGAGCGCGCACACCGGCGGGCATCGTGCTCAAGGTCGCGCGGCGCTTCTTCCCGCTGCGCGGGATCGGCAAGGGTGCGTTCCTGCAGTGCGTGGACGCCGCCCGCGCCTCGGCGCTGCGGTTGGGTGTCCTGCACACCGAGGCGGGCGCGCTCTCCGCCCCCGAGGAAGTCTTCCACCTGACCGTCGAGGAGCTGGCGGCGCCGCAACTGCCCGCCGGGGTCGGCGACCTGGTCGCCTCGCGCCGGGAGCTCCACGAGCGGTACCGGGCGATCGAACTCCCGGAGTTCTGGCTCGGTTCCCCCGAGCCGGTGACGACACCGCCGGCCGCGGTCGAGGGCCCGGTGGTCGTCACCGGCATCCCCGTCACCCCCGGCGTCGCTCGCGGCGTGGCCCGCGTCGTGCGCGACCCCGAGGTCGACGAAGGTCCCGCCCCCGGCGAGGTCCTGGTCTGCCGGACGACCGACCCGAGTTGGGCGGCCGTGCTCATCGTGTCGGCCGCGCTGGTGATCGACATCGGCGGACCGATCAGCCACGGGGCGATCGTCGCCCGCGAGCTCGGGATCCCGTGCGTCATCGGCACCCGCGACGGCACGGCCCGGATCGCCGACGGCGACCTTATCGAGGTGGACGGCTCCGCGGGGACCGTGACGGTGCTTCAGGCCGGTGACGCCGTCCGCGACGGAGGGTCCGCATGAGCGAACCGTGGCGGTTGCTCTCGCTCCTGCCGCTCCCGAACGACGCGACGCTCGCTGCACTCGGCGACGTCGCGGAGCGGATGAAGCTGACGCTGCTCCCCGCGTCCTCGGTGGAGGACCTGCACGCGGCCCTCGCCGACGCGGAGATCGTGCTCGGGGCCTGGCAGAGTGCCGGCGCCCAACACGTCGACACCGCCGCGGTCGCGGCCACCGGCCCCGACCTGGTGTTCGTGCAGCAGCCGAGCGCCGGTGTCGACGTCCTCGACGTGCCCGGCCTGACGGCCCGCGGGATCCCGGTGGCGAACGCGGCCGGGGCGAACGCGCGCGGCGTCGCGGAGTGGACGGTCGGGGCTGCGCTGGCGCTGTCGCGCTCGATCCCGTTCGCGGACGGCGGGGTGCGCGCCGGCGGCTGGCCGCAGATGGACGTGGTCCGGCGCGGGCACGGCGAGATCGGCGGACTGCGCGTCGGCATCCTCGGCTTCGGCCCGGTCGGCGCGATCGCCGCGGACCTGTTCGCGGCGTTCGGCTGCGACGTCGCCTACTGGTCGCGGACGCCGCGCGAGGTGCCCTACGCCTGGCTGGAACCCGCGGCGTTGTGCGCGCGTTCGGACATCCTCGTGCTCGCCCTCCCCCTCACCCCGGACACGCACCACCTGATCTCAGCCGACCTCCTCGCTGCCCTGCCCGCCGGGGCGTACGTGATCAACGTCGGCCGCGGGAACCTGCTCGACAGCGACGCCCTGGTCGCGGCGCTCGACTCCGGCCACCTCGGCGGCGCCGCGCTCGACGTCTTCCCCGTCGAGCCGCTCCCGGCCGACGACCCCCTGCGCCGGCACGACCGGATCCTGCTCTCCCCGCACGCCGCGGGCGCGACGCGGCAGTCGGTCGCGCGCATCGTCGAGAAATCGGTCGCGAATCTGCGCCGCGTCCTGGCCGGCGAGCCGGTGATCGACGTCGTCAACGGCCTCGACCCCGTGATCCGGCGGCGCCGATGAAGTACGCGCTGCTGTTCCGCGGGGTGAACGTCGGCGGGAAGACCCGGTTCCCGATGGCCGACCTCCGCACCGCCCTCGAGGGCGCGGGCTTCTCCGACGTCAGCACCTACCTGCAGAGCGGCAATGCGGTCGTGGCTGCGCCGGGGCGAGCCAACGCCGGCAAGGTCGCCCAGCGGGCCCGCGCGGCCATCGCCGAGCATCTGCCCTGGACGCCGGAGTTCGTCGTGCGTACCGGCGCGGAGCTCGCCGCCGTCGTCGCGGCCAACCCCTGGCCCGAGGCGGTCGCGGAGCCGAAGCTCCTCAATGTCGCCTACGCCTCCGCCGCCCCGGACCCGAAGGCCGACCTCGACCCGGCGGCCTGGGCACCGGACGAGTGGTCGCTCGGCGACCGGTGCGTGTACCTGCGCTACGTCGCGACCTCTCCGGGTCGCAGCCGGCTGGCGGACGTGGTGTGCCGGGAGGCATTCCGGTCGAGTCCCGGCGCCGTCGTGACGGTCCGGAACTGGAACACCGTCGTCGCGCTCGCCGAGCTCACGGCAGGCTGACGGTCTCCTCCGGTCGGACCGGGGCCGGAGCGCTGCGTGCGGTCCGGGACAGCCGGCGGCCCCCGGTGCCCGCGAGGACGAGGAGGAACACCGCCGCGCCCGTGAGGACGATCGTCGTGCCGGACGGGACGTCGAGGTGGTAGCTCAGGTTCATGCCGACGAACCCGCACGTCGCGCCGATCGCCGTCGACAGCACGAGCATGTGCGCGAACGAGTTGGTGAGCATCCGAGCCACGACGGCCGGGATCACCAGCGTCGCGGCCACCAGCGTCACGCCGATGACGTTGAGGGTGGTGAGGATCGACAACGACAGCACGAGCATGAGCAGGGCGTCGGTCCGCGCGACCTTCACGCCGCTGGCCCCCGCGACCTCGGGGTCGAACGTGGTGAACAGCAGGGCGCGGTACCGCAGGACGACGACGCCGACGGTGAAGACCGTGACGCCGGTCAGCACCCACAGGTCGGTCGGCGAGATGCCGAGGATGCTGCCGAACAGCGCGGCGTCGAAGCTCGCCCCTCGCGACCCCCAGATCGAGATCATCGCGACCCCGAGGGCGAAGGACGCCGTGGTGACGACGCCGATCGCGGCGTCGGCCCCGATCCGCCGGCTGCGGGAGATTGCGTTGATCGCCAGGGCCGAGCCCAGCCCCCACGCTCCCGCGCCGACGTAGTAGTTCGCGCCGACCACCGAGCACGCCGCGAAGCCGCCGAAGATGGCGTGGGAGAGACCGTGGCCGATGTAGCTCATCCCGCGCAGGACGATGAAGACGCCGACCAGCCCGCACAACGCGCCGGCGAGCGTCGCGGCGACGACCCCCTTGACGAAGAACTCGTAGGAGTAGGGGTCCAGCAGGTCCCACACGGCGCGCCTCCGTCAGCCCGCGCGGTGCCCGCGCGCGACAGCCAGGTGCGGCCCGGGATCGAGGACGACCGGCAGACCGAGGTGCTGGAGGACCTCCATCGGCGCGCCGAAGGTGCGTTCGAGCACCGGCCCCGAGATGACCTCGACCGGCGAGCCCGCCGCGATCACCGTGCCGTTGAGGGCGACCAGCTTCGGCAGGTGCGCCGCCACACCGTTCAGGTCGTGGGTGGTGAGCAGGATCGTCGTGCCGTCGGCGTTGAGGTCGCCGAGCAGGTGGAGCACCTCGTGGCGGCTGGTGAAGTCGACGCCGGTGGTGGGCTCGTCCATGAGCAGCAGGTCCGGCTCGCCCAGCAGGGCGCGGGCGAGGAACATCCGCTGCTGCTGGCCGCCCGAGAGCGCACGGATGTGACGATGCGCCAGATGACCGATACCGAGTCGGTCCAGTACCCGGGCCACGTCCCGGCGCTCGGCTCGCGTCGGCCACGGGAGACCGCGGCCCCGGCGCGCCATCAGGACGCACTCCGCCACCGTCACCGGGAAGTTCCAGTCGACGGTCTCGAGCTGCGGGACGTATCCGATCCGCACGTCGGGCGCCCGGTCGACCACCCCGCCGATCGGCCGGATCGTCCCGAGCAGGATCTTCAGCAGCGTCGTCTTCCCCGAGCCGGAGGGCCCGACGACGCCGACGAAGTCACCCCGGCCTACCGTCAGGTCCACGCCCGACAGGACGCGGTCGTCGCCGTAGGAGTGGACGACGTCGGAGAGCCGGAGCAGGGCGCTCATTGGGGATAGCTCGCCGTGTCGGGCACCGCCGGCGTCGTGTCGAGCGCCTTCAGCGCGTCGGCCGTGCCCCCGAGCCGGGTGAGGATCGTGACGTAGTTGCTGCGCATCAGCCCGAGCCAGGAGTGCTCGGGCTCGCCGGGCGCGCCCGGCAGGTCGTCGTCGCGCAGGGTGTCCTCCCAGTGCACGCCGGTCGCCTTCCCGATCTCGGCGAGCGCGTCGGAGGGGAACACCTCGGAGCCGAAGATCGCCTTCACCTTCTCGGCCTGAATCTGGTCGATCAGCCGCGCGATGTCCTTCGGGGTCGGCTCGGCGAAGTCGCTCGGCTGGATCGCGCCGACGACCTTCCAGCCGTACGTCTTCGCGAAGTAGGCGTAGGCGTCGTGGTAGGTCAGCAGCTCGCGCTCGTCCGGGGCGAGGCTCTCCTGATCCTTCTTCAGGGCGTCCGAGAGGGCCGTCGCCTGCTCGGAGAACGCGGTGTAGTTCGCCTCGTACGTCGAGCGGCCGTCGGCGTCGACGTCGACGAGGGTGTCGCGGACGACCTCGGCGTACTTGATCGCGTAGGTCGGGTCGGTCCACAGGTGCGGATTCGGCTTGCCGTCCTTCTCCGGGAACGAGAAGTCGAAGATCCAGTCCGACTCGGGCAGAACCTCGTCGCCGAGCTCGACCAGGCGCGCGTCGTCCGCCAGGTTCCGCTCGGCCAGCTTCTTCGTCGGCTCCTCGAGCTTGAGGCCGTTGATGAAGACGACGTCGGCCTCCGACAGCACCTTGGCGGCGCTGGGCGGGGGCTCGAACGTGTGCGAGTTGGTGCCCTCGGGCACCAGGCCGTCGATCCGGGCCCGGTCCCCCGCGACGGCGGCGACGATCGAGGTGATCGGGGCGACGGTGGTCACGAGCCGCAGAACCGGCTCCGCGGCGGAGGTGCCGGCCGGGGCCGCGGTGGCGTCGTCGTCCCCGCACGCGGCGAGCGGGAGGACGAGCAGGGCGGACACGAGCAGGGCGGAGAGGCGGCGCATGTCGCCACCTTAATCCCCATCGCGTTGTTGTTGCGAACTGGTCGCAACAAGGCGGACGGTCAGGCGTCGAAGCGCAGCGGGCGGCGGCCGGCGAACCCCGCGTCGGCGCGGTGGTACCAGGCGAGCCCGAGGTCGCCCTCCAGCCAGCAGAGCAGGACGTGCTCGCCGTCGAGGTCGGCCGGGAAGTCCAGCAGCACCGGGGCCCAGCCCTTCACCTGCACACCGGTCTCCTGGATGGTGCGCATGAGCTCCTCGAGCTGGGCGTTGAGGTCGCGCAGCTCCATCGCGCCGCCGATCGAGTGCCCGCGGATCGACGCACCCAGCTCGGCGGCGTCCGCGCGGAGCGCGATGAACCGCTGGATCGTCGGGTGCAGCTCGAGGAGGACCTCACGGGCCTCGGTGACCGAGAAGAGGGGCAGCGACGCCATGGGGGCAGCGTGCCATCTTGCGGGCCGCCGGACCTAGCGGTTGTTGACGATTCGCGGGTTCGCCTCGGGCTTCAGCCAGCGGACGACCCACTCCATGTCCGCGGGGTTGCCGAGCTGGACGCACCCGGCGGTCGGGACCCAGGGGGCGCCGGCGTTCGAGGTGTGCATGAAGATGCCGCTCCCGCGGCCGGGCACCGGTGCCAGACCCTCGCCGACCGACAGGCGCGGGTTGTTCCAGTCGATCCAGAGGCCCCAGCTCATCATCCGCCGGTCGCCGCCGCGGGCGCCCTTGACCTCGATCCAGGTGTTGTACGTCCTGCCCCGGGCGTCGCTGACCACCGACGTCGGCAGCCGGCGGCGCCACGGCATCGCGGTCGGGCTCTCCTTGGTCGTGGAGAACGTGGTGACGATGCCGTAGATCCCGCTCGGGGTGCGCATGTCTCCCTGGCGCCGCACCCCGGGCGAGGCGAAGCCGTTCTGGCCGATCTGGGAGCGCACGACCATCGGACGGGCGTTCTCCCTGCTGCCGCGGGTGGCGATCCGCCAGATGCCGTCGACCCGCTCCCAGGCCTCGGTCCGCGCGCACCAGACCTGCTTGCACCAGCGGTCGGTCCGGACGGTCCGCAGAACCTGGGTGGTGTCCTCCGGGAGGCCCTTCGCCCAGGCCGGAGCTGCTGCCGCGGCGTCCCGGGCACCCTTGGCCACGGAGGCCTTGAGGGGGCCCGGTTGAACACCGAACGTCGTCGGCGTGATCGCGGTGGCCTCGGTGACGTGCGTGGACGGGTCCAGCGCCCCGGTGACCCCCAGCGCACAGACGATCGCGGCGCCCCCGGTCAGCACCATCCGCCCGACCCGCGCGCCGAACCGGCGTCGGCGGGGGGCGGCGTGCCGGGTGGGTGGGCGTCCGTCCATCCCGTCCAGGTTCCGTGGTCGATCGTGGAAAGGTGCGCAGGATCCGTGCGATGAGACTCACACTTGACCGGGTCCTGACGGCCTTTTCCGCGAATCGGGCAACCCGACGGGCGTGTCGCGTGGGCTCGCGAGCCTCAGCCGCGGAGCGTGGCTCCGGTCGCGGCGGTGGCGGCCGCGACGGCGGCGTCACGCGCTGCAGTCGCCTCCTCCACGGTGAGTGTCCGGTCCGGTGCCCGGAAGCGCAGGGCGAACGCGAGCGACTTGCGGCCCTCGCCGATCCGCTCCCCCGCGTACACGTCGAACAGCCGGATCGACTCCAGCAGATCGCCGGCGCCGGCCCGCAGCGCGGCCTCCACCTCGGCGGCCGGGACGGCCGCGTCGACGACGAGCGCCACGTCCTGGCTCGCGAGCGGGAAGGAGGAGATCGCGGGGGCCTCGACGACCCCGCCCCCGGCGTCCAGCAGCGCGTCGAGGTCGAGTTCGAGGGCGACGGTCCGGGCCGGGAGCTCGAGCGCACCGATCACGCGGGGGTGCAGCTCTCCGGCGTGGCCGACGACCTGCTCCCCGCCCGGGGTGCGCACGGCCAGGGCGGCGCACCGCCCCGGGTGCCACGGCGCCAGCGCGCCCTGCCGGACGATCAGATCCGCTCCGGCGGCCGCGGCGGCGATGCGGGCGGTCTCGATCGCGTCCTCCCACCCCGCGGCCCGGCCCGGGCCCCACCAGCCGGCGGGCTCACGCAGACCGGTGAGCACCGCCGCGAGGTGCCGCGGCTGCGCCGGCAGCGCCGCCTCGGTGGCGGCGAGCTCGTCGGGCGTCGCCCGGCGGGTGACGGGCGGCCGGGGAGCCGGGGGCGCACCGCGCGTGGGCAGGTAGACGCGCCCGATCTCGTACACGGCGAGGTCGGCCGAGCCGCGGCCCAGGTTGCGCCGGGTGACGGCGAACAGGCCGGGCAACAGCGAGGTGCGCATGTCCGGCTCGGCGTCGGAGAGCGGGTTCGCGAGACGCACCGCGAAGCGACGCGGGTCGTCGGCCTCCAGACCCAGCTGGTCCCACACCCCGGGCGCCACGAACGGGTAGCAGAGCACCTCGACCAGACCGGCGCCCGCGAGGGCGCGGCCGACGCGGCGCCGCTGCTGCTGAGCCACCGTCAGACCGCGGCCGGCCGGGGCGGCGGGCAGGGCGGCGGGGATCGAGTCGTAGCCCTCGAGCCGGAGGACCTCCTCGGCCACGTCGGCCGGGTCGGTGAGGTCCGGCCGCCAGGTCGGGGCGGTCACGGTGAGCGTGGTCCCGTCGACGGCGGTCTCGGCGCCGACCTGCGCCAGGCGGCGCAACACCGTGGCCTCGTCGAGGTTCCGGCCGGCGACGCGCGTCGGGTAGTCGACGGCGAGCGTGATCGTGGTGGGCGCGGGAAGGCCGCCCGCGTCCGTGCCGGTCGCCGCCGCGGTGCCGCCGCCGAGCTCGGCGAGCAGCTGGGCGAACCGCAGCGCCGCGACCGGGCCGAGGGCCGGGTCCACCCCGCGCTCGAACCGCCGCGACGCCTCGGACGGCAGCTTGTGCCGACGGGCCGCGCGGGCGATCGCGACCGGGTCGAAGTGCGCCGCCTCGAGCAGGACGTCGGTGGTCGTGCCGGAGATCTCGGTGGAGGCGCCACCCATCACGCCGGCGAGCCCGATCGGGCCGGAGTCGTCGGTGATGAGCAGGTCCTCGGGGTCGAGGTCCCGGGTCGCGCCGTCGAGGGTCTCGAGCTTCTCCCCCGCGCGCGCCCGGCGCACCACGATCGGGCCGCGCAGCTTCGCGAGGTCGTAGGCGTGGGTGGGCTGCCCGAGCTCGAGCATCACGTAGTTCGAGATGTCGACGGCGAGCGAGATCGGCCGCATGCCGCACTGCTGCAGCCGCTGCCGCAACCAGTCCGGGGACGGCGCCGCGGGGTCGACGCCGGTGATCGCGAGCGCGGCGAACCGGTCGCAGGCCGGGTCCTCGAGGCGGATCTCGTAGCCCTCGCCCGCCGTCATCGCGCCTCGCGCCGCGGGGTCGACGAACTCGACGTCGTAAGCGGTCGCGACCTCGCGGGCGACGCCGCGGATCGAGAGGGCGTACCCGCGGTCCGGGGTGACGGCGATGTCGAGCACCTCGTCGTCGAGACCGAGGACGCCCTTCGCGTCCGCGCCGATCGGCGTGCTCTCGGGCAGCACGATGATGCCGCTCGCGTCGCCGGCGATGCCGAGCTCGGCCTCGGAGCAGATCATCCCGTCGGAGATGTGGTCGTAGGTCTTACGCGCCGCGATCGCGAAGCCTCCGGGGAGGACGGCGCCGGGCAGCGCGACGACGACCACGTCGCCCTCGGCAAAGTTGCGCGCACCGCAGACGATGCCGCGCGAACCCGCGCCGTCGCCCTCGGTCTCGTTGTGCTCCGGCCCGACGTCGACCCGGCAGTAGCGGATCGGCTTTTTGAGCTTCAGCTTCTCCTGGAGCTCGACGATCGAGAGCACACGACCGACCACCAGTGGGCCGGTGACGGCCTCGCCGGGCGCGTCGACGGTCTCGACCTCGAGGCCGGCCGCGATGATGCGCTCCGCGACCTGACGACCCGTCACGTCAGCGGGCAGGGCCGGCACGAACTCCCGGATCCAGGACAGGGGTGCGCGCATCAGACGTCCGCCCCGAACGGCAGGCTGAAGCGCACGTCACCCTCCACCATGTCTCTCATGTCCTCGGCGTTGTTTCGGAACATGACGGTCCGTTCGATGCCCATGCCGAACGCGAACCCGCTGTAGCGCTCGGGGTCGACCCCGCAGGCGACCAGCACGCGGGGGTTGACCATTCCGCAGCCGCCCCATTCGATCCAGCCTTCGGAACGGCACGTCCGGCACGGGCCGGAGTAGTCCGGTGCCGCCGGGCTGACGGACCGCCCGCGGCACACGAAGCACTGCAGGTCGAACTCCGCGCTCGGCTCGGTGAACGGGAAGTAGGACGGCCGCCAGCGGGTCTGGGTGCCCGCGCCGAACAGCGTCGACGCGAGGTGGTCCAACGTCCCCTTGAGGTGGGCCATCGTGATGCCCTCGTCGACCGCGAGGCCCTCGATCTGGTGGAAGACCGGGGTGTGGGTCGCGTCGAGCTCGTCGGTACGGAACACCCGGCCCGGGTGGACGACGTAGACCGGCAGGTCGCGCTCCATCAGGGCGCGGATCTGCGTCGGCGACGTGTGCGTGCGCAGCACGAGTCCCTTCTCCGGCGGGTCGACGAAGAAGGTGTCCATCATCGAGCGCGCCGGGTGGTCCGGCCCGATGTTCAGGGCGTCGAAGTTGAACCACTCGGTCTCGATCTCCGGGCCCTCGGCGATCTCGTAGCCCATCGAGACGAAGACGTCCGCCAGGTACTCCTGAGTGGTCGTCAGGGGGTGCCGGGCGCCCCGCGGGCGCCGCGTCGTCGGCAGCGTCACGTCGACGGCCTCGGTGACCAGGACGCGGGCGTCGCGCTCGGCCTCGAGCTCGGCGGTGCGGGCGGCCAGGGCGTCGGCGACGGTCTTGCGCGCCGTCCCGACTCGCTTGCCGGCCTCGGCCTTCGCAGCCGGCGGCAGCGCGCCGATCTCCCGGTTCGCGAGCGCGAGCGGCGACCGGTCGCCGGCCACGTCGAGGCGTACCTGCTTGAGGTCGGCGAGGTCGGAGGCGCCCGCGATGGCGGCCAGGGCAGCGTCCACCGCAGCCTCGATCGCCTCGGGCTTCAGCGCGCTGACCTCGACGGGGTCGAAGTTCGAGTTCGGTGCGGACACTCGCGGGAGTCTAGGCGGCGCCCCGCCGCGCGCTGAAACCGATAACGCCCCTCCTGCGGGATGACGTCCCGCAGCAGTGCCCTGTCAGCCCGCGTGCGGGCCGACACGTGTCCGTGCGGGACGTCATCCCGGGGAGGGTCAGGCGCCCTCGGGGACGAACTCGGGGAGGGTGAAGCGGAACGCCGCGCCGCCGCCGGGGGCCCGGCCGACGCCGATGGTGCCGCCGTGCGCCTCGACCAAGCCCTTGGCGATGTAGAGGCCGAGGCCCGTGCCGCCGTGACGGCGGTCGCGCCAGAACCGGTCGAAGATCTGGCCGACGAGTTCGGTCGGGACGCCGGGTCCCTGATCGCTGACGGTGATGGCGACGCCGTTCGCGGTCGGCTCCAGGCGCAGCGTCGTGACGCCGTCCCCGTGCCGCTGCGCGTTCTCCAGCAGGTTGCCGATGACCTGGTCGACCTTGTCGGCGTCGACCCACATCTCCGGCACCGGCGCCGGCAGCTCGATCCGGAAGTCCTGGGGCGCGGCGCCGGCGGCCACCCGGGTCGCCACATGGCGCCGGAGCGCGGCAGCGAGGTCGGTGGGGCGGCGGTAGAGCTCGAGCCGGCCGGAGTCGATGCGGGCGATGTCGAGCAGTTCGGTGATCAGGCGCGCGAGCTTGTCCGCGTCCGCGTCGACGGTCGCGAGCATCTCCTTGCGCTGGGCGTCGGTGAACCGGTCCCAGCGGTTGAGCAGCGTCGAGGTGAAGCCTTTGACGCCGGTGAGCGGGCTGCGCAGCTCGTGGGCGACCATCGCGACGAGCTCGGCGCGGTCGCGGTCCCAGCGCTCGCGGGCAGCGCCGCTGCGCAGCGTCACGACGACACGGACGACCCGGCCGAGCCGCGCGGCGCGCAGGTAGCGGGCGGAGACGAGCACCTCGCGGCCCCCGAGCAGCGTGAGGGCGCGCTCGGGGTGGCCGGTGCGGATGGCGAGGCCCCCGTAGGGGTCGCAGAGCTCCCACCAGTCGCAGTTGTTGCGGTCGACCAGCGGCAGGACGCTGCCGAGGTCCTTGCCGATGAGCTCGTCCGCGGGCAGGCCCAGGAGGCGCTCGGCGGCGACGTTGACGATCACGACGGCACCGGTGTCATCCGCGACGACGACCCCGTCCGGGAGGTCGTCGTACGGGATCCGGCCGTCTTGTGCGTCCCCCGGCGCGCTCAACATCACCTCGTCAGGATCTCGGAGCGATCTACATCGCGAGAGCTTTTTGCGTTACCGCAACTCGGTTCTGCCCAGGAAAGCCGGTTTCTGACAGTCAGTTGTGACCGCATTCTGCTCATGCATGAGCAGGTAGTCGATTGATGTCCGATTTGCCCCGATTCGTATCGCCACCCGCTCATGCATGAGCAGCGGGCGCGGCCGGCAGCCCCCCGACCGGCAGCCGCGACCCGGCAGCCCCACGGACCGGCAGGCGCGACCGTCAGCGTGACGGGGGGCGACGGTGGGCGCGGGCGGAGGCGTACAGGCAGACCGCGGCGGCGGTGGCGAGGTTGAGGCTCTCGGCCCGGCCGTGGATGGGGACGCGGACGACGCGGTCGGCGAGGGCGCGCAGGGCGGGTGGGAGGCCCCAGGCCTCGTTGCCGAACAGCCAGGCCGTCGGGGCGGCGAGGGTGCCGGCGTCCTCGAGGGTGTCGAGGTCGTCCGGACCGGCACCGTCGGCGGCGAGGATCTGCACCCCGGCGGCGCGGAGCGCGTCGACGGTCGCGGGCAGGTCCGCCTCGACGGTCACCGGCAGGTGGAACACGCTGCCGGCGGACGCGCGGGCGCACTTGGGGTTGTAGACGTCGACCGAACTGCGCGTCAGGACGACAGCGTCGGCCCCGGCCGCGTCGGCGACGCGGATGACCGTGCCGGCGTTGCCGGGGTCGCGGACCTCGGCCAGCAGCGCCACCAGTCGGGGCGCGGGGTCGAGCGCGAGCGGGACGTCGAGGAACCGGCAGACGGCCACCAGACCCTGCGGGGTGACGGTCTGCGCGATCGACGCCATCACCGAGCCGGAGACCCGGTGGATGGGCAGGTCGGCCGCGGCGGCGCCCTTCAGCAGGTCGGGATGCCGCTCCCCCGCCTCGGCGGTGGCGAACAGCTCGACGACGCTGCCGGGCCGGCCGAGCGCCTCCCGGACGGCCTGCGGTCCCTCGGCGAGGAACCGTCGGTCGGAGTTCCGGAAGCTGCGCTTGGCCAGCCGGCGCGCGGCATTGACGGGCGCCGCGCGGACGTTCGTGATCTCGGACAGCGGGATCGGCCGTCGATCAGGCGGCCGGGGCGTTCCGGTCCTCGGGCAGGGCGTTCTTCGCGACCTCGACGAGCGCCGCGAACGCGGGCGGGTCGTTGACGGCGAGCTCGGCGAGCATGCGGCGGTCGACCTCGACGCCGGCGAGCTTGAGGCCCTGGATGAGGCGGTTGTAGGTCAGGCCGTTGGCGCGGGAGGCCGCGTTGATCCGCTGGATCCACAGCTGACGGAAGTCGCCCTTGCGCTTCTTGCGGTCGCGGTAGGCGTAGACGAGCGAGTGGGTGACCTGCTCCTTGGCCTTGCGGTACAGGCGCGAGCGCTGGCCGCGGTAACCGCTGGCCTGCTCGAGAACCTCGCGACGCTTCTTCTGGGCGTTGACCGCCCGCTTCACGCGTGCCACGTCGAATTACTCCTCATGCGAGGGACTGCCTGCGGGGCGCAGTCCCGGGTCGGTGGGGTCGAGGGTGCGAGTACGTCTCGCGGGGATGCCGAAGTGCGCGGGGCGCTACTTCTTGAGCATCTTCTTGATGCGCTTGGCGTCGCCGGAGACCATCTCGGCCTCCATCGCGAGGCGACGGGTGCGCCGCGAGGACTTGTACTCGAACAGGTGACGGCGGTTCGCACGCTCGCGCATGACCTTGCCGGTCCCGGTGATCTTGAAGCGCTTGCTCGCGCCGCTGTGCGTCTTGACCTTCGGCATGGTGCCGTCTCTCCTCGATCTCAGCCGTACTCAGCCAGGCAGGATGCCCGGCCGGGCGGGTCGTGCGGGACGCGGGTCGGAACGGGTCCGACCCGCGTGCTGCCGGTGGCGTCTCACTCCGCCGGAGCGGTGTCCACCTCGGTCTCGGTCGCCTCCGGCGCATCGGACTCGCCGTCGCGGTCCTTCTTCGCCGCGCGCTCGGCACGAGCCTCGGCCATCGCCTCGGACTTCTTCTTCGTCGGGGCCAGAACCATGATCATGTTGCGGCCGTCCTGCCGCGGCGCGAACTCGACGAAGCCGAGCTCCGTCACGTCCTCCGCCAGGCGCTGCAGGAGGCGGTAACCGAGCTCCGGCCGCGACTGCTCGCGTCCGCGGAACATGATCGTGATCTTGACCTTGTCGCCGGCCTTGAGGAACCGGACGACATGGCCCTTCTTGGTCTCGTAGTCGTGGGGGTCGATCTTCGGGCGCAGCTTCATCTCCTTGACGATGGTCTGCGCCTGGTTGCGCCGGGCCTCGCGTGCCTTCATGGCGGACTCGTACTTGAACTTGCCGTAGTCCATGAGCTTGGCGACGGGCGGTCGGGCCATCGGGGCGACCTCGACCAGGTCGAGATCAGCCTCGCGGGCCAGCTCCATGGCCTTCTGGATCGGCACAATGCCGACCTGCTCGCCGTTGGGGCCGACCAGCCGGACCTCCGGCACGCGGATCCGGTCGTTGATGCGCGGCTCTGCGCTGATAGTGCCTCCTCGGAAAAACTTCTCGTCTGCGACCCGGGGCGAAAGGCACAAAAAAGGCTTCCGCGCACTCGCGGAAGCCGACGACCCGGCACACGTCCCCGTTGGAGCGGGATCGTGCGCAAACAGCCCCGAAGGGCTGTTCTGACCGGGACCCGACGACCTGAGGCGGTCGATGCGGGTGGGAGTCGGGCTCCACTTGTGCTCCGGACCTGCCGAAACAGGACCGGTGGGTCGAGGTCAGCCTAGCACTGCGCGATCACTGGTCCCGTCCTGGCGCCGCGAGGGCGAGTTCCAGGCCGAGGTCGAGCCGCTCGCGCAGGATCGGGTGCTCGGCGAGGGCACCGGCCAGACCCTGGGCGACGGTGACCGGGTCGGTACCCGCGGTCACCGCGAAGACGAGCACGGCGTCGGCGCTCGCGGACGGGGCGAGGCGGAACCGCGTCACCGCGGGTTCGGCGCCGACGACGGCCGCCACGGCGGCTGTGACCTCGGGGTCCTCCAGCGGCGGGACGGGCACGCGGCCCTGGGCGATCGCGCGCAGGGCGGGACCCTCGACCGGGAACGTCACCGGGCCGCCGGGGTCGAGCACCAGCAGGTCGCCCTGCTCGGCGACGGTCGACAGGCAGGCCGTGGTGGCGGCGACGGGGACCGGGCGCGCCTCGGGGTTCCAGTCCACGAGGGCGGCGAGGCTGGTGAACGCCGGGAGCGCGGTGCGCCCGTCCTCCCCCTGGATGGTGACCAGCATCATGTCGGTCTCCTTGTCCGCCCCGGTGATCACGTCGACGTTTACCGCGCGGGCGACGACGGGGACCATCACGCGACCGCCGACGAGCGCCGCGTAGACGGGGCCGGGCGGACCCCCGGCCGCCCAGGCGGAGAGGGCCACGGCCAGCGTCGGGTCGGCGGAGCCGTCGTCGCCGGCGAATCCGGGGTCAGGGATGGAGCGCTGCACCGCGCGAGATTAGCGCGGCGGGGACGACGCCCCGGTCTCGCCGGAGCGTTCGTGCACCAGTTCCGCGAGGGCCCGCGCGGCCGCGGGGGCGGCGGGGCCGTCGGAGTTCTGGATGCCCATCGCGGCGATCGTCTCGCCGTTCGCGAGGTCGAGGTACACCCACGGGTCGCCGCGGTGCAGCCGGACGCCGAGCACCTCGCCCCAGGCGAGCTGGTGCCGGCGGAAGAGGTTGACGACCTCCAGGCCCGCGTCGGTGGCGAGGATGCGCACGTTCGCGTGCCGGTGCAGGAACGCAGCCAGCCCCACCCCGACCGCGAAGACTCCGATGCGGGACGGCAGGTTCCAGGCGCGGGCCCCGTCGTCGGGCAGGATCACCGCGATGACGGCGAGGACGACGAGCATGAACGCCGCGATCGCGTAGCACCAGACGCGTGTCTTGCGGGGCCGCCAGGTGTGCGGCAACGGTGTGCTCATCGACAGGAACCCGAAAAGATCTGACGCGAAGTCAGAGTCGGCAGGCGTGGATGTCCGTCACGAGGATGGCGCGCGCGCCGACCTCCCAGAGGTCGTCCATCAGCCGCTGGGCGTCGCGCTTGGGAACCATGGCGCGCACCGCGACCCAGGCCTTGTCGCGCAGCGGCGACACGGTGGGCGACTCGAAGCCGGGGGTGATCGCGACCGCGGCCTCGACCGCCTCCACCGGGCAGTCGTAGTCCATCAGCACGTAGCGGCGGGCGACGAGGACGCCCTGCAGGCGGCGCACCAGCTGCTCGTAGCCCGCCTCGGCGCCGGCGCCGATCCGGCGGACGAGCACCGCCTCCGAGCGCAGGATCGGGTCCCCGACGACGACCAGGCCCGCCTGGCGCAGCGTGGTGCCGGTCTCGACGACGTCGGCGATGACGTCCGCGACCCCGAGCTGGATCGAGGTCTCGACGGCGCCGTCGAGGCGGATCACTTCGGCGCTGACGCCGGCCTCGGCGAGGTGCTTGGCCACCAGGCCCGGGAACGAGGTCGCCACGCGCAGGCCGCCGAGGGCGCTGACGCCGGCGTCGGCGGTGCCGGGCAGCGCCGCGAAGCGGAAGGTCGACCCGCCGAAGCCGAGCTCGAGGACCTCCTCGGCGGGGGCGCCGGAGTCGAGCAGCAGGTCACGGCCGGTGATCCCGACGTCCAGGCGGCCGGAACCGACGTAGACCGCGATGTCCCGCGGACGGAGGAAGAAGAACTCGACGCCGTTGTCCGGGTCCTGGAGGACCAGCTCACGGCCGTCGCCGCGCTGCCGGTAACCGGCCTCGCGCAGCATGGCGGCCGCGGGCTCGGACAGCGAGCCCTTGTTCGGCACGGCGACGCGGAGCATGGGAAACGGCCCCTTTCCGGGGATCGAACGACGGGGGCGATGTAAGAAAAGGGTGACACCCTTTTCTTACGGCGCTCACAGATGAGCGTATACGTCGTCCAGCGACAGGCCCGTGGCCAACATCAGCACCTGGACGTGGTAGAGCAGCTGCGAGATCTCCTCGGCGGCGCGGTCGGCACCCTCGTGCTCGGCGGCCATCCAGGACTCGGCGGCCTCCTCGACGACCTTCTTGCCGATGAAGTGCACGCCACGCTCCAGGGCCTGCACCGTCCCTGACGCGGGGTCACCCTGGGCGGCCTTCGCGGTGAGCTCTGCGAACAGCCCCTCGAACGTCTTCACGGGGGAACAGGCTACGGGAGCGGGTGGGCGCGCAGCGCCGCCGCGGTCTGCACGGCCGCCTGGGCGGCCTCGTAACCCTTGTCCTCGGACGAGCCCGGCAGACCGCTGCGGGCGAAGGCCTGCTCGTCGTTGTCCGTGGTCAGGAGCCCGAAACCGATCGGCACGCCGGTCTCGACGGCGACCTGGGTGAGGCCCAGAGTCGCCGCCTGGCAGACGTACTCGAAGTGCGGGGTGCCACCGCGAACCACGACCCCGAGGGCCACGACCGCGTCGTGAGTGGCCGCGAGGCGGCGCGCCGCCACCGGCAGCTCGAAGGCGCCCGGGACGCGCAGCAGCGTCGTTGCCTCCAGACCGGCCTCCTTGAGGGCACGGTGGGTGCCGTCGAGCAGGCCGTCGATCACCTCGGCGTGCCACTGCGCGGCCACGATCGCGACCCGCAGGCCGGCGACGTCGCCGAGCTCGGTCGGGTCGAGCTTGGGTGCTCCTGCTCCGCTCATGCCGACTCGCTCACGTGAACGGCGTCCAGGGTCCGGCGCTGTCGTCGTGCTCGCCGCAGATGTCGGCCTCCGGGATGTCGTGACCCATGCGCTCCCGCTTCGTCCGCAGGTAGTGCACGTTCTCGGGGGTCGGTTCGATGATCGAGGGGACGCGGGAGAGCACGGGCACGCCGTAGTACTCCAGGCCGCGGCACTTCGCGGGGTTGTTCGTGATCAGACGCACCGAGCGGACCCCGAGGTCGAGCAGGATCTGCGCGCCGACGCCGTAGTCGCGGGCGTCGACGGGAAGGCCCAGGTCGAGGTTGGCGTCGACCGTGTCGCGGCCGGCGTCCTGCAGCTCGTAGGCGCGCAGCTTGTGGGCCAGGCCGATACCCCGGCCCTCCTGGCCGCGCAGGTAGACCACGACGCCGCGGCCCTCCTTGTTGATCCGCGCGAGCGCGGAGCGCAGCTGGGGGCCGCAGTCGCAGCGCAGCGAGCCGAACGCGTCGCCGGTCAGGCACTCGGAGTGCACGCGCACCAGGACGCCCTCGCCGCCGGTCACGTCCCCGCGGACCAGCGCGACGTGCTCGTCCTCGGAGTGGGCGGCGCCGGAGTCGGCGTAGGCGTAGGCCTGGAACTCCCCCAGCACCGTCGGGAGCCGGGTCTTGGCCAGGCGGCTGACCTGCGACTCCACGCGGCGGCGGTAGGAGACCAGGTCGGCGATGGAGATCAGCGCGAGGTCGTGCTCGGTGGCGAACGTCGCGAGCTCGGGCAGGCGGGCCATCGACCCGTCCTCGTTGACGATCTCGCAGATCACGCCGGCCGGTGTGAGGCCGGCCATGCGGGCCAGGTCGACCGAGGCCTCGGTGTGGCCCGGCCGGCGCAGCACGCCGCCCTCGACGGCGCGGAGCGGGAAGACGTGGCCCGGGCGGGTCAGCTCCCAGGGTTCGGTGGCCGAGTCGCAGAGCACCTTGATCGTGCGGGCGCGGTCCTTGGCGGAGATGCCGGTGGAGATGCCGTCCCGGGCGTCGACGGAGACCGCGTAGGCCGTCTGCTTGCGGTCCTCGTTGACCATCGTCATCGGCGGCAGACCGAGGCGGTCGAGCTCCGGGCCGGGCATCGCGACGCAGATGACGCCGGAGGTGTAGCGGACCATGAAGGCCACGAGCTCCGGGGTCGCCTTGGAGGCGGCGAAGATCAGGTCGCCCTCGTTCTCGCGGTCCTCGTCGTCCACCACGACGATCGCCTTGCCGGCGCGCAGATCGGCGACAGCGCGCTCGATCGAGTCGAACGTGAATCCGGGGTTGGCGGGAGGCGGCCCGGCCTGTTCGGCCGTCATCGGTCACCTCCGCGTCCAGAAACCGTGCCGTCGACCCGGTCCTCGACCGCCTGGTCGAGGTGGAGCAACCGCTCGACGTGCTTGGCGAGCACGTCGACCTCGAGATTGACCTGGTCGCCGGGCGCTCGTCGGCCCAGCGTAGTCGCCCCCAGGGTGGTGGGGATCAGGCTGACGGTGAACGAGCCCGGGCCGAGGGCGGCCACGGTCAGCGAGACCCCGTCGACCGCGATCGAGCCCTTCTCCACGACGTAGCGCTCCAGCGCGGCCGGAAGGCTGATCTCGACCAGCTCCCAGTGCTCGGCCGGCGTACGGGACAGGACCTGACCGACGCCGTCCACGTGGCCCTGGACGAGGTGGCCGCCGAGCCGGGTCGCCATCGTGACCGCCCGCTCCAGGTTCACCGGCGAGCCCGGGCCCAGGCCGCCCAGCGCGGACCGGTCGAGGGTCTCCTTCATGACGTCGGCGGTGAACGCGCCGTCGACGACGTCGACGACCGTCAGGCAGACGCCGTTGACCGCGATGGAGTCCCCGTGCCGGGCGTCGCCGCAGACCAGCGGGCCGCGCAGCGTCAGCCGCGCCGCGTCCTCGCTCAAGTTTTCGAGGCCGAGAACCTCACCGAGTTCCTCGACGATGCCCGTGAACATCGCTCAATTCTCCACTGCCGGTTCGCGGGGCGCGCTCGGGACCACCGGTCGGGCCACGAGGCGAACGTCCGGGCCGACCGGGGTGATCTCGTCGAGTCGGAATCGGCGGGCGGCCTCGATCGTCGGGGCGCCGGGACCGGCGAGGGCGGGGAGCCCGTCGCCGCCGATCAGCACCGGGGCGACGTAGCCGACCACCCGGTCGACCAGACCGGCCGCCAGGAACGACCCGGCGAGGCGCGGGCCGCCCTCGAGCAGCACGGAGACCACCTGGCGGGAGTGCAGCTCGGCCAGGACGGCGTGCAGGTCGACACCGGTGCCGTCCGCGGCCTGAGGGACCGTCACGATCTTGGCGCCCTCGTAGAGGCGCGGGTCGCCGTCCACCGCCCCCGGGGCCTTGAAGATCAGGGTCGGGGCCGTGTCGTCGAGGACGCGTGCGGTCGGCGGGGTGCGCAGGCCGGAGTCGAGGACCACCCGCAGCGGTTGGCCGTGGCGGACCGGGGCGTCGCGGACGGTGAGGGCGGGGTCGTCGGCGAGGACGGTCCCGGAGCCGACGATCACGGCGTCGCACTCGGCGCGGAGCCGGTGGACGTCGGCACGGGCCGCGGGGCCGGTGATCCACTGGCTGGTGCCGTCGACGGCGGCGGAGCGACCGTCGAGGCTCGCGGCGTACTTCCAGGTGACGAACGGCCGGCCGGTGCGGACCGAGGTCAGCCAGGCCTCGTTGACCCGCTCGGCCTCGGCCGCGAGGACACCGACCTCGACCTCGAGCCCGGCCGCGCGCAGGGCCTCGACTCCCCCGGCCGCCGGTCCGAACGGGTCCCGCACGGCGACGACGACGCGGGCGATGCCGGCGTCGAGCAGGGCCTGGACGCACGGCGGCGTCCGGCCGGTGTGGTTGCAGGGCTCGAGCGTGACGACGCAGGTGCCGTTCTGGGCCCGCGGCCCGGCGGCGGCCAGCGCGAGGACCTCGGCGTGCGGACCGCCGGCCTTCACGTGGAAGCCCTCGCCGACCACGGTGCCGACGATGTCGAGCACCACGGCTCCGACGACCGGATTGGGACTGGTCGTGCCGAGCCCGCGACCGGCGAGGGCCAGGGCACGGCGCATCGCCGCGTACTCGGCCTGGGACGCCATCGGTCCTACTTCGCCCAGGGCGCGGCCGCGGTGGCCGCCTCGGCCTGGGCCCGCAGGCGGCGCACGGCCTCGGCCGGGTCGTCCGCGCCGTACACGGCGGACCCGGCGACGAAGACGTCCGCGCCGGCCTCGGCGCACCGTTCGATCGTGCCGGCCGAGACGCCGCCGTCGACCTGCAGCCACAGGTCGAGGGCGCGGCCCGCGATGAGCTCGCGGGCCCGGCGGATCTTCGGCAGGACGACGTCGAGGAACGCCTGGCCGCCGAAGCCGGGCTCGACGGTCATGATCAGGAGCATGTCGATCTCGGGCAGCAGGTCCGCGTACCCCTCGACGTCGGTGGCGGGCTTGAGCGCCATCCCGGCCCGGGCGCCCGCGGCCCGGATCGCGCGAGCCAGGCGGATGGGGGCGTGGGCGGCCTCGACGTGGAAGGTCACCGAGCCGGCGCCGGCCTCGGCGTACCCGGGGGCCCACCGGTCCGGGTCGGCGATCATCAGATGACAGTCGACCGGCGTGCTGACGCGTTTCAGCAACGACTCGACGATCGGCAGCCCGAGCGTCAGGTTCGGCACGAAGTGGTTGTCCATGACGTCGACGTGGAGCCAGTCCGCGGCTCCCGCGACGCGGTCGCACTCCTCGGCCAGCCGGGAGAAGTCGGCCGAGAGGATGCTCGGCGAGATCTGCACACCCATGAGACCGGGAGCGTATCGGCAGCCCTCGCACCGCCGACGCATCGCCGACACCGCGACCACGGACGCGATCTCACTTCCCCGCTGGATCGCCGTGCGGACTTCTTAACCGGAAATGCCTTTTCCTGGTGGCGAATCGCTCGTGTGGACCCTGATCCCACGGGCACGTCTCGACTAATTTGAACGCCCGGACCGGGGAGGATCGCCATGGCACAGCGGGTGATGCGGGGAAGGGTCGTCGGCCCACGCCGGCCGTGGATTCTCGGTCCGCTGCTGGCACCGCTCCTCGTGACCACCACCGCTCCCCCGGCCGGTGCCGTACCCGGCGCGCCGTTGCCCGCCGAGTGCTCGACGAGCGGCCGGGCCGTCCAGTGCCTGTTCACCCAACCCTCGGCGATCGCGACGGTCTTCACCGTCCCCGCCGGCGTGGTCAACCTCGTCGTCAGTGCCCGCGGTGGTTCCGGCGGACCCGGGGACGCGGACCAGCAGAGCGACTGCACCGACGGCACCCTGTCCCTCCCCCGCGCCCGCTCCGTGACCGGTGCCCTCGGCGGTCTCGGCGGCACGGCGCGGGCGGTCCTCAACGTCGAGCCCGGTCAGGTGCTCGACCTCTACGTCGGCGGGATGGGGTCGTCCGCGAACGGCATCACCGGCGGGGCCGGCGGGGTGAACGGCGGCGCGCCCGGCGGCACCGTGCAGCTCGACCCGAGCACCGACGTCTGCGACCCGTTCAACCAGTTCGGCGGCGGTGGCGGCGGTGGCGGCGGCGGGACGTTCGTCATGGCACACAACACGCTCCCGCAGGTCGCGGTGCCGCTGCTCGCGGCGGGCGGCGGCGGTGGTGGCGGCGGGACGTACAGCGGGACGCCCGGTGGTGCCGGCGGGGCCGGCGGCGGGCCCGAGGGCGACCCGGGCTCCGGCGGGCCCAACCGCGGTCTCGGCGGCCTGGTGACCAACGGTGGCGCCGGCGGTCCCGGCGCGGGCGACGGAGAGCAGGGCGTCGGTGGTCTCGGTGCGGCGTCGCTCAGTGCCCCCGGCGGCGGGGGCGGTGGCGGGGGCGGCTTCTTCGGCGGTGGCGGGGGCGGGACGAGCGTCCCGACCGACGCGATCGCCCCGGCCACGGACCTCCACATGGTCAGCGGCGGCGGGGGCGGCGGCAGCGGATTCGTCGCCAGCGCGGGCCCCGGCGTCCGGCTGAGCAAGGCCGAGATCGGGCCCGGCTCGGTCTCCGGACCGGGCGAGATCGCGATCTCCTTCACTCTTCCGGCAACGAAGACCCGGGACAGCGCGACGACGAGCGGAGCGAAGAGCCGTGTCAGCGCGGGTCGGCGGGCACGAAGTGGTACCCCATCCCCGGGTCGGTGATGAGGTAGCGCGGCCGGGCCGGGTCCGGCTCGAGCTTGCGGCGTAGCTGCGCGACGTACACGCGCAGGTAGTTGGTCTCGGTCCCGTACGCCGGACCCCAGACCTCCTGCAGCAGCGTCCGGGACGGGACGTGCCGGCCGGCGTGCCGGACCAGGACCTCCAGCAGGGCCCATTCGGTCGGGGTCAGGCGGACCTCGCCGCTCGCGGTGGTCACCCGCCGGGCGGCGAGGTCGACGGTGAAGTCCGGGGTGGTGACGACCGGTGTGCTCTCCTCCGTCGGCACGACGGCGCGGCGCAGAGCGACCCGGATGCGGGCGAGCAGCTCGTCCATGCCGAACGGCTTGGTGACGTAGTCGTCCGCCCCGGCGTCGAGGGCTGCGACCTTCTGCGCCTGGTCCTCCCGGGCGGACAGCACGACGATCGGCGCGGAGCACCAGCCGCGGAGGCCGTGGATCACCTCGACGCCGTCGAGGTCCGGGAGGCCGAGGTCGAGGATCACCACGTCCGGCGACCGCCGGGCCGCGACGGCGAGGGCGGTCGCGCCGTCGGCCGCGTCGAGCACCTCGTACCCCCGGGTGCGCAGGTTGATGCCGAGCGCCCGGCGCAGCGTCGCGTCGTCGTCGACCACGAGCACACACGCGCGACCGTCGAAATTCTGACGCTGCGTCATGTGCGGCCCGCCGAATCCGGCTCGAGCGGGAGCGTCAGCGTCATCGTCAGACCGCCACCCTCGGTCGCGGACGGAGTCAGGGTGCCGCCGACCGCGGTCGTGAAGCCCCGCGCGATCGCGAGACCGAGGCCGACCCCGGGCCCGCTGCGATCGTCGAGCCGCTGAAACGGGGTGAACATCTCCTCCCACTGCTCCGGCGGAACGCCGGGGCCGCGGTCGGTCACCGCCAGGCGCAGGGCCCGCCCGTCGGCCGTCGCGCGTCCGACGATGCGCACGACGGTCCCCGCCGGGGCGAACCGGCACGCGTTGTCGACCACGTTCGCCACCACACGCTCGAGCAGTCCGCCGTCGGTGCGGGCATGGGGCAGGTCGTCGGGGACGTCGACCTCGACGGGGGTGTCGCGGGACCCTTCGAGGAGCACACGCGCGACGACCTCGTCGAGCGCGACCGGGGCGATCTGCACCGAGAGCACACCGGCCTGGAGCCGGCTCATCGCGAGCAGGTTCGCCACCAGTTCGTCGAGTCGGTCGGCGGAGTTCTCGATCTGGGCCAGCAGTTCCGCGCGGTCCGCCTCCGCGAAGGCGACGTCGGGTGCCCGCAGGCTGGACACCGCGGCCTTGATCCCGGCCAGCGGCGTGCGCAGGTCGTGTCCGACCGCGGCGAGCAGAGCCGATCGCAGCCGGTCGACCTCGGCGAGGTCCGCCGCCCGCGCCGCCTCCTGCGCGGCCGCCTCGGCCAGGCGCTGCGCGTCCCAGGCCCGGGCGGCCGCTCCGGCGAGGCGACCGAAGAGCCGCCGGTCGGCCGCGAGGTGCTCGGGGCCCACGGCCACGAGCCGCAGCCCGTCCCCGGCATCGGCCGAGATTACCGGCGCCTCGGTGAGCGGCGGGCCGACCCGGCCCACGGTGCGGGGCGACCCGGTCGAAGCATCCGCGAGCAAAGCGACCGAGGTCATGCCGAAGGCGTCCCGGACCTGCGTGAGCACGTCGGCCAGCGAGGTCTCGCGCACGGGGCCGGAGGTGACCCGCGAGAGCAGGTCCGCCTCGACCCGTTCGCGCGCGGCCGCCACCCGCGCCCGTGCCGCGAGCTCGACGGTGACGCTGACCCCGACCGCGACGAGCCCGAAGGTGACGAGGGCGATGGCGTCCAGCCGGTGGGTGACGTCCCAGTCGCCGTAGGGTTCGGTGAACCAGTGCGTCGCGAGCAGCAGAGCGGCGGCCGCAGCGACCACCGCGGGCAGCACGCCTCCGAGCAGTGAGATCAGCACGACGGCGAGGACGTAGAGCAGGAGCACGCTTTCGAGGTCCAGGTTCTCGCGCACCCCGACCATGACCACCGTCATCGCCGGGAGCACCGCGGCCGCGGTGCCGAGGGCCGCCCAGCGCCGCGTTCGGGGCAGTCCCGCGCCCGCGCTCGAGGGTTCGTCGTCCGGCACGGGTATCAGTCTCACACCCCGTCAGGCGACCGGCGTACGGCGTGACTCGCGGCCCGCCGCGGACCCGATCTGCCAGGGGACGCTGGTGACCATCACCCCCGGTTGGAACAGCAGCCGCGCCTTGAGCCGCAGCGCCGTCTGGTTGTGCAGCAACTGCTCCCACCAGTGTCCGACGACGTACTCCGGGATGAACACGCACACGACGTCACGCGGACTCTCCCGGCGCTGCGTGCGCACGTACTCCACGATGGACCCGATGACGTCCCGGTACGGCGAGTCGACCACCGTGAGCGGGACCGGGATGTCCCGGCGCGCCCAGTCCTCGAGCAGCGCCCGCGTGGCGGTCGGAGAGATCTGCACGGTCAGCGCCGTCAGCGTGTCCGGCCGGGTGGCGCGGGCGAAGGCGAGAGCGCGCAGCGCGGGTGTGTGGAGCCGCGAGATCAGCACGATGCTGTGGATCCGGCTGGGGAGCGTCACGCCGGCGGGCGGGGGCGTGAGCTCGTCGACCAGTCGGTCGTAGTGGCGCCGGATGCCCTTCATCCCGGCGAACAGGATCGGCATCGCGATCAGCACCAGGTACGCCCCGTGGGTGAACTTCGTGACGAGCACGATGACGAGCACCGCCCCGGTGAAGAACAGACCGACGGAGTTGATCACCCGCGCCCGGATCATCCGTGACCGGCGGGCCGGCTTGGTCTCGGTGCGGAGCAGCCGCGTCCAGTGCCGCACCATCCCGGTCTGGCCGAGGGTGAACGAGACGAAGACCCCGATGATGTACAGCTGGATCAGGCGCGTGACCTCGGCGTCGAACGCGTAGACCAGGGCCCCGGCGGCCACCGCGAGCAGGACGATGCCGTTGCTGTACGCGAGGCGGTCCCCGCGCTGGCGGAGCTGGCGCGGCAGGTAGTGATCGTGTGCCAGGACCGACGCGAGCAGCGGGAAGCCGTTGTAGGCCGTGTTCGCGGCGAAGAACAGGATCAGCGCCGTCACGGCCGCGAGGTAGACGAAGGCGAACGAGCCGTCGCCGAAGACGGCCGCCGCGACCTGGGCGATGATCGGGTCCTGGTGGTAGTCCGGCCCGGCGGGCACGCCGTCGATGAGGATCTCGGTCGCCGGGCGCTCGGCGACCCGCAGGTCCGACTGCTGCCCGAGCAGGATCAGCCCCCCGAACATCGAGACCGCGAGCGCGCCCATCACCAGCAGGGTGGTCGCCGCGTTCCGGCTCTTCGGCTCCCGGAACGCGGGCACGCCGTTGGCGATGGCCTCCACGCCGGTCAGGGCCGCGCAGCCGGAGGCGAAGGTGCGCATGAGGAGGAACACGAGCGCCAGGCCGGTCAGGTCGCTGTGCTCGGCGACGATCTCGTACCCCGCCGTCGGCGCCCGCAGATCGTCGCCGAGGACGAAGACCTTCGTCAGCCCGACCGCGATCAGCGTCAGGACCCCGACGACGAAGGCGTAGGTCGGGAGCGCGAACGCGACGCCGGCCTCCTTGACGCCGCGCAGGTTCACCAGGGTCAGCAGGGTGATCACACTGAGCGCCACAGCGACCTTGTGCGCGCCCACGACCCCGACGGCGGAGGCCAGGTTGTCGACGCCGGCCGCGACCGACACCGCCACGGTGAGGACGTAGTCGACGAGCAGTGCACTCGCGACGGTCAGTCCGCCGGCCTCCCCGAGGTTGCGGGTCGCCACCTCGTAGTCGCCCCCGCCGCCGGGATAAGCGTGGACGTTCTGGCGGTAGGAGGCGACGACGGTACCCATCAGGACCGCCACCGCGACCGCGAACCAGAAGCTGTACGAGTAGTAGGTCACGCCCGCGACCGAGAGCACGAGGAAGATCTCCTGCGGCGCGTACGCGACCGACGACAGAGGGTCCGAGGCGAAGATCGGCAACGCGATGCGTTTGCGCAGCAGCGTCTCCCCGAGGCGGTCCGATCGCAGAGGCGACCCGAGCAGGAGCCGCTTCGGGGAATGGAGAATGGTCACGTCCTCAACCAACATCCGGTGCTCGCCCCGGATGGTCGGCCTTGACGGCTCCCTGGCGGGTGGGCCGCGGATCCTGACGGGTTCTTGACACCGGCCGGTCGCGGGAGCCCGCTCAGCGCGGCTTGTAGGTCCGCCGGGCCTCGAGCTGCTCGGCCGAGCCGAGCTGCCACGGGACGCTGGTGACCATCACCCCGGGCTGGAAGAGCAGCCTCGCCTTCAGGCGTAGCGGGGTCTGGTTGTGGAGCAGCTGCTCCCACCACTTGCCGACGACGTACTCCGGGACGAAGACGCAGATGACGTCGCGCGGGCTCGCGACGCGCACGTTGCGGACGTACTCGAGCACCGGCCGCGTCACCTCGCGGTACGGGGAGTCGAGCACCGTGAGCGGCACCTCGATGTCGTGCTCGGCCCACTCGCGCAGCAGCTCGGCGGTGCTCTCCGGCGAGGTCTGCACCGTGAGCGCGACGAGGGTGTCCGGCCGGGTCGCCCGGGCGAAGGCGAGCGCGCGCAGGGTCGGGGTGTGCAGCTTGGAGACGAGCACGATCCCGTGGATCCGGCTGGGCAGGGTGACCCCGCCCTTGGTCGGGGTCAGCTCGGCGTTGAGCTGGTCGTAGTGCTTCGCGATCTTGTGCATCATCGCGAAGAAGACCGGGACCGCGGCGACGACGACCCAGGCGCCGTCGAGGAAGTCGGAGACCAGGACGACTCCGAGGACCGCTCCGGTGCACACCGCTCCGACGACGTTGACCGCCCGGTCGCGGTGGAGCCGGCGCCGCGGGACGGACTCGGCGCCGGACCGCAGCAACGTCGTCCAATGCTTCGCGAGCCCGACCTGACCCAGCGTCAGGGAGATGAAGACCGCGACGATGTACATGCCGACCAGGCTCGACACGTTCACGTCCACGAGGTAGACGAGCACGCCCGCGGCGATCGCCAGGGCGACGATGCTGTTGCTGTAGCTGAGCCGGTCCCCGCGCTGGCGCAGCTGCCCCGGCAGCCAGCGGTCCCGCGCCAGGATCGACCCGAGTTGCGGGAAACCGTTGAACGAGGTGTTCGCGGCGAAGAACAGGATCAGCGTCGTGGTGACGGCGAGGGCCAGGAACGGCCAGGACCCGTCCCCGAAGACCGCCTCGGCCATCTGGGCGATGATCGGGTCCTGCTCGTAGTCGGGTCCGGCCGGCTGCCCGTCGATGAGGATCTCGGTGGCCGGGTCGTCCGCGACCTTGAAGTCCGTCAGGGCGGCCAGCGTCACGAGGCCGGCGAACATCGTGATCGCCATGCCGCCCATGAACAGCAGGACGGTCGCGGCGTTGCGGCCCTTGGGCTCGCGGAACGCGGGGACGCCGTTGGCCGACTGCTCGACGCCGGCGAGGGCGACGCTGCCGGCGCAGAACGCGCGGACGAGCAGGAACGCGAGCGCGAGACCCGTGACGCCGCTGGAGCTCGCCACCACCTCGTAGTCGGCGGTGGGTGCCTTGACGTCGTCGTCGAGGACGAGGATGCGGAACAGGCCGACGCCGATCAGGGCCAGGACGCCGACCACGAAGGTGTAGGCGGGGATCGCGAACCAGAAACCCGACTCGGCCATACCCCGCAGGTTGAGCAGCATCAGGACGGCGATGACCGCCAGCGCCGTCGGCACGCGGTGCTCGGCCACGAAGGGGACGGCGGCGCCGAGGTTGTCGACGCCGGCGGAGACCGAGACCGCGACGGTGACGACGTAGTCGACGATCAGGGCGCTGGCGACCGTGAGACCGCCGGTGCGGCCGAGGTTGTCCATCGCGACGTCGTAGTCACCGCCGCCGCCGGGGTACTCCCGCACGCTCTGCCGGTAGGAGGAGATGACGACGACCATCAGGACGCCGATCGCGAGCCCGAACCAGGCCGCCTCCTGGAAGTACGCCGCCCCGGCGACCGAGAGCACCAGGAAGATCTCCTGCGGCGCGTAGGCGACCGACGACAGCGGGCCGGAGGCGAAGATCGCCAGGCCGACCCGCTTCCGCAGCAGGGTGTCCCCGAGCCTGTCGCTGCGCATCGGGGTCCCCAGCAGGATCCGCTTGGGGACCCGGGCGAAACTCACGGGGAGAATGGAACACGACCGCTCACCCGCGGCGCAGGCGACCCCACGGCTTGACCACCGACAGGGTGATCGCGAACGACAGAGCGATCGTCGAGACGATCGGCGGGAAGACCAGGTCGCCGGGGCCGCGCTCGCTCGCCGTCCCCGCGGCCAGGGCCCGGCCCGTCTCCGCGACCTCGGCCGCCCCGGGGCGCAGCGCCACGAGGACGAGCACCAGCAGGACCACGTTGAGCACCAGCTTCACCGCGACCCAGCGGTAGCGCAGCAGGCCCCACTTCGTCCCGAGGCCGAGCACGATCCCGGAGACCAGCGTCAGCGCCCCGGCGGCGATCATCGGCCCGACGGCGACGACCTCGATCGCCTGCAGCACCGCCGCCTCCCGCATCGGGTCGTCCGTCGCGAGTGCGGCGAGGACCAGCGCCCCGAGCGCGATCTCGAGCCCGAGCCACGCCCCCGACGCGACGATGTGCACGACCAGCGCCACCCGCCGCGCGGGGCGCGACAGGGCCACGCGGGCCGGGGGGGAGGTCTGGGTACTCATGATCACCAGAGTCCCTACCCCGCCGCTCTCCCGCGTCCTCCCCTGAGCGGCTCCGCCCCTACGAAATCCTGCGTACCCCCCCGCCCCTCTCCTGCGGGATGACGTCCCGCAGGGTGGGGGTGTCAGCCCTAGCCCGGGCTGACAGGGCATCTCTGCGGGATGAGGTCCCGGAGGGTGGGGGTGTCAGCCTTAGCCCGGGCTGACAGGGCATCACTGCGGGACGTCATCCCGCAGGGGTCGGCGCGGCGGGGTCAGGAGCGGCGGGGTCAGGAGCGGCGGAGCAGCGCGAGGAACATCGCGTCGGTGCCGTGGCGGTGGGGCCAGAGCTGGACGTGGGGGCCGTCGCCGAGGTCGGGGACACGGGGGAACAGGGACCGGGCGTCGACGGGCTCGACGGGGCGGCCGGACCGGGCCGAGTCGGCGGTCGCGGCGGCGACGACCCCGCGGGTCTCCCCCGGGTGCGGCGAGCAGGTGACGTAGGCGACGAGTCCCCCGGGCCGGGCGGAGCCGATGGCCGAGAGCAGCAGTTCGCGCTGCAGGTCGAACAACCGGCCGACGTCGCCGGGTTCGCGGCGCCACCGGCTCTCCGGACGCCGGCGCAGCGCGCCGAGGCCGGTGCACGGGGCGTCGACGAGGACGCGGTCGAACGTGTCGGCGGGCCACGCCGGCGCGCGGCCGTCGGCCACCACCGGTGCCGCCGCGCGTTCGGACCCGAGCGCGGCGGCGACCAGACGCGCGCGGTGCGGGGCGACCTCGGCCGCCACGAGCCAGGCACCGCGTTCGCCGGCCAGCCCGGCCAGCAGCGCGGCCTTGCCGCCGGGACCGGCGCACATGTCGAGCCAGCGGGCGTCGGGTCCGTCGAGGGGCGCGTCGGCGAGCGCGAGGGTGACGAGTTGGCTGCCCTCGTCCTGCACACCGGCCGCGCCGGAGCGCACGAGCGACAGCCCGCCCGGGTCGCCGCCGGGCAGGATCGCACCGACCCGCGAGTACGGGGCCGCCTGCGCGCCGGCCGCGACCAGGTCGTCGACGGCGGCTCGCCCCGGGCGGGCGACGAGCGTGACGCGCGGCGGGGCGTTGTTCGCGGCGAGGGCGGCCTCGACCTCGTCCCAGTCGGCCCGTCCCCCGGCGCCGAGGGCGTCCGCGACGGCGGAGACGACCCAACGCGGGTGGGCGTGCCGCAGGGCGAGGTGTCCGGCGGGGTCGGCGTCCCGGGCCGGGCCGAGCTCGGCGGCCCAGGCGTCCAGGTCGTGGGCGGAGACCTTGCGGAGCACGGCGTTCACCAGACCGGCCGGTCCGGGGCCGACGGCGGCCCGGCACAGCGCGACGGTCGCCGAGACGGCGGCGTGGGGCGGCGTCCGCAGGCCGAGCAACTGGTGCGCACCCAGGCGCAGCACCTCGACGACCCCGGGGTCGAGCTTCTCCAGCGGACGGTCGACGCAGGCGGCCAGGATCGCGTCGTAGGTGCCCTGGGCGCGCAGGGTGCCGTAGCCGAGCTCGGTGGCGAAGGCGGCGTCGCGCCCGGTCAGGCCACGCTCGCGCAGCAGGCCGGGCAGGACGAGGTTGGCGTACGCGTCCCGGTCCGCCACCGCCCGCAGCAGGTCGAACGCCGCCCGGCGCGCGGGGTCGGCCGGCTCGCTGCGGGGGTTGCGCTGACGGGCTCGGTCACCGGACCGCGATGCCGGTCGGCCACCCCGCCGCGAGCGTCCGCGGGGGTCGTCGTTCACGACGCCTCGCCGCCGAGCAGCTCCCCGGAGGACGGGCGGGCACCGCGGGCCCAGTCGGCGGCGCGCATCGGCTTCTTGCCCGGCGCCGTCACATCGCCGAGGGCCACGCCGTGCGTCCCGGTCCCGACCAGAACCGCGTTCTTCTCGACGAGCAGCTCCCCCGGCGCGAGGCCGCGACTGTCCTGACGGAGCGTCACGGGACCGAGGCGCACGCGCTCGCCGCGGAAGAGCGTCCACGCCGCCGGGGCTGGGGTGCACGCCCGGATCAGGCGGTCGACGTGCATCGCGGGTGCCCGCCAGTCGACCTCGGCGTCGGCGGGGTTGAGCTTCGGGGCGAGCGAGACGCCGTCGGCCGGCTGCGGCACGGCCTCGACCGACCCCGCCTCGATGCCGTCGAGGGTGGCGAGCAGCAGGCCCGCGCCGGCCTCGGCGAGCCGGCCGAGCAGATCGCCGCTGGTGTCGGTCGGGCGGATCGTCTCGGTGAGGACGCCGAAGACCGGCCCGGCGTCGAGCTCACGGACGATCCGGAACGTCGTCGCGCCGGTGATCTCGTCACCGGCGAGGACGGCGCGCTGCACCGGGGCGGCGCCGCGCCACGCGGGCAGCAGGGAGAAGTGCAGGTTCACCCAGCCGTGCGGCGGGATCGCGAGCGCGTCGTCCGGCAGCAGACCGCCGTAGGCCACGACCGGCGCGCAGTCCGGCGCGATCTGCGTGAGCCGGTCGAGGAACTCGGGGTCCTTCGGCGACGGCGGCCGCAGGATCTCGAGTCCCGCCTCCGCCGCGACCTCAGCTACCGGGCTGGGGCGCAGGGTGCGGCCACGCCCGGTCGGGGCGTCGGGACGGGTCACGACGGCGACGACGTCGTGGTGGGAGTCGAGCAGGGCGCGCAGGCTGGGGAGCGCGACCTCCGGAGTACCGGCGAAGACCAGACGCATGAGGAGCCGTCAGATCGCGCGGCCGGCGGTGGCGTGCGGCGAGATCTTGATCTGGGGCGGGGTGCCGTCGGCCCACGCGGACTCCCGGATCGCGCGCAGGGCGGCACGGCGGGTCTCGTCGTCCAGGCGGTCGACGAACAGGATCCCGTCGAGGTGATCGGTCTCGTGCTGCACGCAGCGGGCCAGCAGGTGGGAGCCGACGAGCTCCACCGGCTCCCCGTACATGTTCTGGCCCTTGGCGACGACCCGCAGCGCCCGCGTGGTCGGGAAGCTGAGGCCCGGGAGCGAGAGGCACCCCTCCTCGCCGTCCTGCTCCTCGTCGGAGAGGTCGAGGACCGGGTTCACCAGGTGGCCGAGCTCGTTGTCCACCCAGTACGTGAACACGCGGAGGCTGACGCCGATCTGGGGGGCCGCCAGGCCGGCCCCGGGCGCGTCCCGCATGGTCTCGGTCAGGTCTGCGACCAGCTGCCGGAGCTCGCGATCGAACTCGGTGACCGGCGCCGCCGGGGTACGGAGGACGGGGTCGCCGAACAGGCGGATGGGCTGGATCGCCACGCGGTGAAGCTCCCGGTTCTGTTGGTGCGGAGGGCCGCCGTCAGTCTAGGTGCCACGCGGCGGGCTCAGCCGAGGGCGGCGGGGTCGATCTGGATCCGGACGGACCCGGCGGCCTTGCGGGCGCTCCGGACGCCGGCGCCGGCCCGGAGCGCGGCGGCGAGATCACTCCCCTGCGCCCGCGGGACGCGGACGACGGCCCGGGCGGTCTCGTCGCTCCCGTCGCGACCGGTCGGCACCGGGCCGAGGCGTGAGGCCGCGGCCGGCAGTCGCGCCGCCTCGAGCAGCTCCTCGATCGCCGCCGCCGGACCGGTCAGGACCGCCAGCCGGACGGCGGGCGGGAAACCCAGCTCCTGACGATCCGTCAGTTCGCGTTCGGCGAAGCCGAACGGGTCCCAACGCACCAGCGCCTGCACGGCCGGCGCGGCGGGGTCGGCCATCAGCACCACGGATCCGCCGGGCCGGACGAGTGCCGCGGCGTTCGCCCACCGGCGCACGGTCTCCTCCGCGGCCCGGAGGTCGGCGCGGGCGAGCAGGGCGTCGCCGTCGAGCAGCAGGGCCGCGGCGTAGCCGTGCGCAGCCTCGGGCTCCGCACCCGGTGTCGCGAGGATCAGGGCAGGGGTGTCGTCCACGACGGCCAGCACGGTGCCGTCCGCGCTGGAGTGCCGTACGGGCACGTTGGGGAACGCGCGGCCGATCTCCTCGGCCGTCCGCGCGACCCCGACGACGACGGAGCGGAACGCCGTCGCACCACAGGCCGGGCAGGCCCAGTCGCCGGCGGCCTGGGCGCAGAGCCGGCACGTGGCGGTGCGCTCCCCCGCCGCGAGCCCCAGCGGACCCGAGCAGGCCCGGCAGCGCGCGACGTCGCGGCAGCGGACGCAGGCGAGGATCGGCAGGTACCCGCGCCGCGGCACCTGCAGCAGGACGGGCCCGGACGCCAGCGCCGCCCGGGCCGTCTGCCAGGCGACGCTCGGCAGACGCGCGGCCCGGGCGGCGGGATCCCGTTCGAGATCGGTGTCGGTCCCGGCCGGCGCGACCCGGGGGCCGCGGGCGCGCACCGTCTCCCGGGGCGCGGCCAGGGCCCGGGCCCAGCCGCTCTCCACGAGGGCGGCACCCTCCGCCGTCACCGCGTACCCGCCGATCAGCGCCGCGGCGCCGGCGAGGTGCGCGCGCAGGCAGAGCACCTCCCGCACGTGCGGGTACGGGGCGCGGGGCTCGGCATGCAGGTCGTCCCCGTCGTCCCAGACGACGACGAGGCCGAGATCGGCGACGGGGGCGAACATCGCGGCGCGGGTCCCGATCACCGCGCGGGCGGCACCCCGGCGCACGGCCAGCCAGCGGCGGTACCGCTCGGCCGGGCCGAGGTCGGCGGTCAGTTCGACGTGGCCGCCGGGGCCGAGGGCGGCGTCCAGGGCCGCGCCGAGCCGCTGCAGGTCGCGGGCGTCCGGCACGACGACCAGCGCCCCGCGGCCGCCGGCGAGGGTGGCCGCGACCGCCGCGGCGACGGCCGGAGCCCACGGCGCCCCCGGCAGGGCCGCCCAGACGGCACGAGCGGGGCGTCCGTCCGCCAGGGCGGCCAGGAACGTCGGCCCGTCGGGGTAGACCTCCCAGGACCTGGGATCGACGCCCCCGGTGGGGCGGGGCGGTTCCGGGGGCGGCTCGGCCTCGACGCGGGCGTGTCGGGGCGGGACGGCCAGGCGCAGCACGTCCGCCACCGTCCCCGCGTAGCGGTTCGCGACGGCCCGGGCGAGGTCTGCGATCTCGGGGGCGAGCACCGGTTCCGGGGACACGACCTTCGGCAGCCGGGCCAGCGAACCGGTGTGCTCGCTGCGGTCCTCCCGCGCGAGGACGAACCCGTCGACGAGCTGGCCGGCGAACCGGACGCGCACGCGCGCCCCGGGCGCGGCGTCCGCGTCGAGCTCGGCCGGGACGAGGTAGTCGAACGGCCGGTCCAGGTGCGGGAACGGGACGTCGACGGCGACGCGGGCGACCGGCCGCTCCGCGGCGACCGGGGCCGGCTCGCGTTCCTTCTTCCGGACCGCCTTCGTCGTGCGCCGCGCGGTCTCGCGCACGAGCTCCAGCTGCTCGACCGCCGCCTCGGGCGGTCCCCCTGCGGAGCTCACCCGCCTGTCCTACCAGAGACGCCCCACCGCCCCGGCGGCCGCTGTGGACAGGCCGGCCTTCCCGAACGGTCAGCGCCGATCGGGCGGAATCCGGCCCGCGCACCCGTGATCGCTGCTAGAAACGGCGGCGGTCGGTGATCTCGGGGGGGATCTGGTGCCGCTGTCGGTCTCGCGCGCCGCGCACATGCTCACGGTGGGGTTGGTCCTGGCCGTGGCCGGGCCGGTCGTCACTCCGGGCGCCGCCGCCCCGACCGCCCCGGCCGCGCCCGCGACGTCGGAGGTCGAACCGCAGCACCCGGTCGAGGACCGCTACCGCGGCGCCGGGCCGTGGGCGGTCGCGACCCGGACGGTCGACATCCCGGACGGGCTCACGTTCACTGTCGCCTCTCCCCGCGCCCTCGGTCGTGACGGGACGCGGCACCCGATCCTCATCTGGGGCAACGGGACCAACGCCAGGCCCGACCAGTACGCCGGGGTGTTCCGCCACCTCGCGTCGTGGGGCTTCGTCGTCATCGGTTCCTCGGACACCCAGCAGGCCGACGGCCGTTCGATGTTGGCCGCGCTGCGCCACCTGCTCGGGGCGAACCTTGACGCCGCGAGTCCGTTCTTCGGCGTCCTCGACCCGACGCGCGTCGGGGCCCTCGGCCACTCCCAGGGCGCCGGCGGGGCGATCAACGCCGCGAACGGTTCCGGCGGACTCGTCGACACCGTCGTGCCGATCAACCTGCCCGACGCCCGCTACGTCGAGCAGCGGGGCCGGTTCTCCGTCACGGAACTGACGACGCCGACGTTCTTCCTCGGCGGCGGTACCGACGGCCTGATCTCCACCCCGGGCGGCCTGCGCGGGTACTACCAACGCGTCCCGCACGGCGCGCTCGGCGTCCTGCGCGGGGCCGACCACCTCGCGATCCAGCGGAACAAGAGCGGCTACCTCGGCTACCTCACCGCCTGGCTGCGCTGGCACCTGCTCGACGACGCCTACGCCGCGTCCGCGTTCGTCGGCGTCGACCCGAAGCAGACCGAGTTCCGCCGGAACCCCCGCTGGCAGAACCAGCAGGCGAAGGGCCTCACGCCCTGACCCGCCGTGTCAAGAAAGGGTGACACCCCTTACTGCGCAGTAAGGGGTGTCACCCTTTTTTGACAAGGCGGGACGCGGCGCCGCTGGGGTCGCGTCAGATGCCGCAGGCGCTGCGGAGGGCGTCGACGCGGTCGGTGCGCTCCCAGGTGAAGTCCGGGAGGTCGCGGCCGAAGTGCCCGTACGCCGCGGTCGGCGTGTAGATCGGGCGGAGCAGGTCGAGGTCACGGATGATCGCGGCCGGGCGCAGGTCGAACACCGTCGTCACGGCCGACTGGATCTTGGCCGGGTCGACGTTCTCGGTGCCGAAGGTCTCGACGAAGACGCCGACCGGGTGCGCCTTGCCGATGGCGTAGGCGACCTGGACCTCGCAGCGGCGGGCGAGTCCGGCGGCGACGACGTTCTTGGCGACCCAGCGCATCGCGTACGCGGCCGAGCGGTCGACCTTGGACGGGTCCTTGCCGGAGAAGGCGCCACCGCCGTGGCGGGCCATGCCGCCGTAGGTGTCGACGATGATCTTGCGACCGGTCAGACCGGCGTCGCCCATCGGGCCACCGACGACGAACTTGCCGGTCGGATTCACCAGCAGTCGGTAGCCGGCGGTGTCGATGTCGATGTTCGCGAGCTCGGGCGCGACGACGTGGTCGGCGACGTCCGGCGCCAGCAGGGTCTTGAGGTCGATGTCGTCGGCGTGCTGCGAGGACACGACGACGGTGTCGAGACGCACCGGCCGGTCGCCGTCGTACTCGATGGTGACCTGGGTCTTGCCGTCCGGACGGAGGTAGGGAACCGTGCCCGACTTGCGGACGGCGGTGAGGCGCTGCGCGAGCCGGTGCGCCAGCTGGATTGGCAGCGGCATGAACTCGGGGGTGTCGTCGCAGGCGTAGCCGAACATCAGGCCCTGGTCGCCGGCGCCCTGCTTGTCGAGCTCGTCGGTGCCCTCGCCCTCGCGGGCCTCGTAGGCGGCATCGACGCCCTGCGCGATGTCGGGCGACTGCGAGCCGATCGAGACCGAGACGCCGCAGGACGCGCCGTCGAAGCCCTTCTTCGACGAGTCGTACCCGATCTCCAGGACGCGGTCGCGGACGATCGTCGGGATGTCGGCGTAGCCCTGGGTGGTGACCTCGCCTGCCACGTGGACCTGGCCGGTGGTGATGAGGGTCTCGACGGCGACCCGGCTGCGCGGGTCCTCCTTGAGGAGCGCGTCGAGGATGGAGTCACTGATCTGGTCCGCGATCTTGTCCGGGTGGCCCTCGGTGACGGATTCCGAGGTGAACAGACGACGCGACACGGCACACTCCAGACTGGCGGGGCTGGCCCGATCCGCGGGCCGACAACCCGGAGATCTTATCGGTCAGGGCGGGTCGAACAGGTTCACCAGCCGAAACGCGAGCCACGGCTTCGTGCCCCACGCCACCATCTGCCCCCGCGCGATCGGGTTCCACAGGCTGATCCGGCGATGGATGACGAGGATCATCGACGCGGGCGCACCGACGATCGTGCAGTCCACACGGCCCTGCGGCTCCCCCTCGACGGTCAGCTGCCCGTCCCGGAACGCGAAGACCGCTCGGGCCTCGGGGAACTTCCGGACGCGGACGTCGAACCGCGCGTTCACCCCTGTGGCGTTCTCGGGGTGGACGAACAACGGCAGGAACGGCAGGAAGGACCGGAAGATCAGCGCCGCGTCGGACGGCTCGATCCACCACATCCGCTGGGCCGCGGTGGCCATGTCCCAGCCGTGGACGACCGCCTCGCCGAGGATCCGCGCCACCGCCGTCGAGCGCAGCAGGGGGACCCCCTCGTGACCGGGGCGGTAGCCGTCGGGCTCCTCGCCGATCGCCGCGGCCAGCGCCGGGCGGAGGGCCTGGATCTGCTCGGCGAGCAGGAACGGCGTCCGGTCGGTGACGCGGGCGAGCATCTCGTCGTTCGTCCGCGCCGCGGCCCGGATGTCCGTGTACGGCGAGCCCCGGCCCGCGGCGACGTCGATGTAGGCGCCGACGACGCCCACCAGGTGCGCGGCGGTCTGCGCGATCGTCCACTCCGGCAGCGCCTGGCCGCTCTGCTCAGGGATGCTGCGGACGAGCTCGGCGACCCGGTCCAGGGCGCGGTCGGCGGCCTCGACGACGGTCGGCAGGTCGATGGGCGGCGGGGCGTGCTCGGGGGCGCTCACGCCGCCGATGATTCCGGACCCGATCGGCCCGGGTCACGCCGCCCGGGCGTCGACCGGGAAGCGGGCCGCGAGCAGCCGCGCCACCGGCCCGGAGCGGGCCGCCAGCGCGACTGCGCCGACCGCGATCCCGGCGAGGACGGCGGCGCCGACGATGTCGGCCGGGTAGTGCACGCCGACGTAGATGCGGGAGAACCCGACGAGCGCCGCCACGGGGAGGAGAGCGAGGCCCCAGCGCATCGAGACGAACGCCGCGATCGCGAACGCGATCCCGAACGCGGCCAGCGAGTGGTCGCTCGGGAACGACTGGCCGGGCTCGTGGTGGACGAGTTGGTGAACCTCGGGGTGCTCGATGAAGGGCCGCTCGTTCGGGAACAGCGCGGCGGCGCCGCGACCGAGCGCGAGCGCCAGCACCAGCGAGGTCCCGACCAGGATCAGACGGTCCAGGCGACGGGCCATCACCTGCAGGACGCACAACACGGCGAGCACGGCGAAGACGCCGTAGATCATCGTCCCGGCGGCGAACTTCATGATCGCGTCGACGACCGAGTTGCCCGACCACCCGTTGATCTCGAGCAGCAGATCCGTGTTCATGCCGCGTCCACCCTCAGCCCCCTCGGCGTCCCGTCCCAGCATGGCGCGCGCCCACGCCCCGTGGTGGGTAATTGGATCACCGACTCTGCGACGCTGCCCGACATGACCGGATTACGCCCGCCGCTGGCCGCGTTGCTCGACCTCGCCCCGCACCCGGAAGGCGGCTGGTACCGGGAGACCTGGCGCTCGCCGCTGGAACTGACCGGGCTGCCCGGGTACGCCGGGCCGCGGAGCGCCGGCACCGCGATCCACTACCTGCTCGGCCCCGGCGAGTCCTCGGCCTGGCACCAGGTCCGCTCCGCCGAGCTCTGGTTCTGGCACCGGGGCGGCCCGCTCGTCCTCACCCTCGGTGGGGACGGGGACGTTCCGACCGACCCCGTCGAGCACCTCCTCGGCGCGGACGTCGAGACCGGCCAACTCCCCGCGCTCCTCGTTCCGCCCGGGGTCTGGCAGTCCGCCCGACCGGCCGGCGACGCCGAGGTGCTCGTGTCGTGCGTCGTCGTCCCGGGTTTCGACTTCGCCGACTTCCGCCTCACGGAGTCGATCCGGTCGCGGTGACCACGCGCCGGGCTGTTTCCCTCGGTTCTGCGGGCTGAATCCCGACCTAGCGGCAGCGCCCACTTGTTCGCAGTGATTCATCGTCAGAACCCCGTAATTCTAGGGGTTTCTGGGGTCACCGGTGCTGGTGAGGACTGTCGGTGGCGGGTGCTGGGATACCGGTGTGGGAGAGGACCTGCTGGACTCGCTCGCCGCCGTCGAGGCGGCGCTGGCCGACCTGGCCAAGCGGGTCGAGGACGGGGTCTGGCAGCTGTCCGACACCGAGGCCGTCGAACTCACCCGGCGCCTGCACGCGGTCACCTCCAAGGCCCAAGGGCTCGGGGTGCGGACGATCCAGGAGCTCGACACCCGCGGCGTCGCCGCGACCATGGGCGCCCCGTCGCTGCGTGCGTTCGTCTCCGGCGCCCTGCGCCTCTCACCCCGAGAAGCCGGTCGGCTGACCCGCCTGGCGGGAACACTCGGCCAAGACTGCTCGGCGACCGCCACCGCGCTGGCCGACGGGACGGTGAACTTCGAACAAGCCGGCGTGATCGCCAAGGTCGTGCGCGGCCTGCCCTCGATCGCGACCGCCGAGCAGCGCACCTGGGCCGAGGAGTTCCTGCTCGAGCAGGCCAAGGTGTTCAACGCCGAGGACCTGGGCCTGCTCTCCAAGCGCATCGACGACGCCATCAACCCCGACGGCAACCTCCCCCGGGAGGAGGTCGCCGCCGAACGCCGCGCCGCCAACATCCGCAACCACCACGACGGCACCCAGACCCTGACCTGGCGCGACACCGACGAGGTCATCGCCGAACTCAAGGCCGCGATGACCGCCCTGGACGCACCCCGCCCCGGCGAGAACGGCGACCCCGACCCGCGCACCCCGCAGATCCGCCGGGCCGACGCCATGCGCGAGATCGTCCACCAGGCCATCAGCCACGGCGCCATGCCCACCGCCCACGGCGAACGCCCCCGGCTGATCATCACCGCCACCGCCGAGACCCTGCGCACCGGACTCGGCCGCACCAGCACCGGCGAGGACCTCTCCGGCGAAGCCGTCCGCCGGATCGGCTGCGACGCCGACGTCTACGCCCTGCTGATGACCGAGCACGGCGCCCCGCTCAAGCTCGGCCGTCGCCGCCGCACCATCTCCCCCGCCCAATGGATCGCGATCTGCGTCCGCGACACCGGCTGCGTCTTCCCCGGCTGCACCCGCCCGGTCACCTACTGCGAAGGCCACCACCTCAAGCACTGGGGCGATGTCGGCTTCACCGACGACGACAACCTCGCCCTGCTCTGCCGCCGGCACCACGACCTCATCCACCACGGCGCCTGGGAGATCTTCCTCGCCCCCGACCGCCGCCCCTGGCTCCGCCCGCCCGACTGGACGACCCGAACCGCACCCCCGTCCGCAACACCTACTGGGACGTCCTGCGGTGCTAGGGGCCGTGAGCGCACTCAGTGGCGTGGCTCTCCACGCGCACCTGGTCCGGGGCGACGGGGTCAGTACGGCCGGCGAATCGGCGACGCCATCGGCCGGTTCAACGCAGGCGGGCGAGGGCCTGATCCCAGATCGCGTCGGAGAGGACGGTCTTGGGGCCGCGGGCGACGGGGGTCTCGGTGCCGTCGGAGCCGAGGATCACGGCGGCGTTGTCCGGTGACCCGAACGCCTTGCTGCGGCCGTCGGCGTCGGCACCGACGTCGTTGACCACGAGCAGGTCGCAGCGCTTGCGGGCGAGCTTGGCGCGGCCGTGGTCGAGGACCGTGCCGTCGGCGTCGCCGGTCTCGGCGGCGAACCCGACGACGACCTGACCCGGGCGCGGCCGGTCGGCGCACAGTTCCGCGAGCACGTCGGGGTTACGGACGAGCGCGAGCGGCTCGGGTTCGGAGTCGCTCTTCTTGATCTTGGCCTCGACCCGCTGCGCCGGACGGAAGTCGGCGACCGCGGCGGCCATCACGACGACGTCGGCGTCGGACGCCGCCTCGAAGACCGCGGTGCGCAGTTCCTCCGCGGTGCCGACGCGCACGACCTTCGCCCCGGCGGGGTCGGGCAGTTCGACGTTCGCCGACACGAGGACGACCTCGGCCCCGCGGGCGAGGGCGGTCTCGGCGAGGGCGTAGCCCTGAAGCCCCGTCGAGCGGTTCCCGAGGAACCGAACGGGGTCGAGCGGTTCGCGCGTCCCGCCGGCGGAGATCACGACGCGACGGCCGGCGAGGTCGGGCACGGCCGGGCCGCGCTCGAGCAGTCGGAGCGCGGCGGCGTGGATCTGGGCCGGCTCGGGCAGCCGGCCGGGGCCGGTGTCCGCGCCGGTGAGCCGGCCGGAGGCCGGGTCGAGCACGATCGCCCCGCGCCGGCGCAGCGTCGCCACGTTCTCGACGGTGGCGGGGTGCTCCCACATCTCGGTGTGCATCGCGGGTGCGTAGAGCACCGGGCACCGGGCGGTGAGCAGCGTCCCGGTCAGCAGGTCGTCGGCCTGCCCGTGGGCGGCCTTCGCGAGCAGGTCCGCCGTCGCCGGCGCGACCACGACGAGATCGGCCTGCTGGCCGATGCGCACGTGCGGAACCTCGTGGACGTCGTCGAACACCGACGTCGAGACGGGCTGCCCGGACAGGGCGGCCCAGGTGGCGGCCCCGACGAACTTCAGGGCCGCCTCGGTCGGCACGACGCGCACCGACGCGCCCCCCTCGGTGAGGCGACGCAGCAGTTCGCAGGCCTTGTACGCGGCGATGCCGCCGCTGACCCCGAGGACGACCCGGGGACGACCCTGCGCGTCGGGCATGGCCGGCGGGTGCGTCAGACCGCGGTCGGGGCCGGCTCGAGCGGCTCGGAGGTCAGCAGGCCGGCGTTGATCTCGCGCAGCGCGATCGACAGCGGCTTCTCGTGGACGTGGGTCTCGACCAGCGGACCGACGTACTCGAGCAGACCCTCGCCGAGCTGCGAGTAGTAGGCGTTGATCTGCCGGGCCCGCTTGGCGGCGTACGACACCAGGCTGTACTTGGAGTCGGTGGCCTCGAGCAGCTCGTCGATCGGCGGGTTGGTGATGCCCTCGCCGGTGGCGGAAGCGGACACGTGGTGCCTTTCAGCAGGGGTCTGTGGCGATCATCGGACCCACAACGATGCAGGTCAGGGGGCGGGTCGTGGACTCGGCGCCCGGGTCAAGGCTACCAGTTCGGCGGCAACCTCCTCGACCGACGTGTTGACCAGCGACACGTCGAACTCGGACTCGGCCGCGAGTTCCTCGCGCGCACGGGCCAGGCGGGCGTCGATGACGTCCTGCGGCTCGGTGCCCCGGTGGGTGAGCCGGCGCACCAGTTCCTCCCAGCTCGGCGGCTTGAGGAAGACCAGCAGGGCCTCCGGCATCGCCTGGCGGACCTGACGCGCGCCCTCGAGCTCCAGCTCCAGGAGGACCGACCGGCCGGCGGCCAACTGATCCTCGACCGGCAGCCGCGGCGTGCCGTAGAGGTTGCCCGCGAACTCCGCCCACTCCAGCAGGTCGCCGGCGGCCGCCATCGCCTCGAACTCGGCGCGGCTGACGAAGTAGTACTCGACGCCGTGCCGCTCCCCCGGACGCGGGAAACGCGTCGTCGCGGAGACCGACAGCCACCACTCCGGGTTGTGTGTGCGCAGGTAGGCCAGGAGCGTGGACTTCCCCACACCCGAGGGCCCGGAGAGCACGATCAAGCGCGGCGCCGAAACCGACGCCCCGTCAGATGCGGACAACCTCAGCTCGAGCCGAAGTCGCGCTCGAGCGCCGCGATCTGGTTCGTCCCGAGGCCACGGACGCGGCGCGTCTCGGAGATGCCCAGGCGCTCCATGATCTGCTTCGCGCGCACCTTGCCGACACCCGGCATGGACTCGAGCAGGGCCGAGACCTTCATCTTGCCGATGATCTCGTTCTCCTGCCCCTCCTTGATCACCTGAGCGAGGGAGGCCCCGGAGTGCTTGAGCCGGTTCTTCACCTCAGCGCGCTCCCGCCGGGCAATGGCGGCCTTCTCAAGTGCTGCGGCGCGCTGCTCGGGAGTCAGCGGGGGAAGGGCCACGGCAGGGTCACCTCGACTTACTCGTTCGGACTCGACTTCGTGATGGCATCCGCCGTGCCACCAGCGGCGACGCTACCGCAAAACGGCTGCGTACAGGTCACCGGCCCGGGCGGCGGCATCCGCCAGCGCGGCCGGGTCCGGGCCTGCCCCGAGGATCTCCCGCGAGACGCTCGGCAGGACGTGCGGCGCGACGGGACCGAAGAGCCGGCGCAGGTCGTCCGCGCCGCCGCCCTGGGCGCCGAGGCCGGGCACGAGCAGCGGTCCGTTGATCGCCAGGTCCTCCGCGGTGTCACCGATCGTGGCGCCCACGACGACGCCGATCGAGCCCTGGGGGCTCTGGCCGGCGTTCACCGCCGCGACTGCGGAGAGCATGCTGCCGGCCACGGTGCGTCCCTCGGCGGTCCGCGCGTGCTGGACCTGCGGGCCCTCCGGGTTCGAGGTCAGGGCGAGCACGAAGACACCGCCCCCGTGGGCCGTCGCGGCGTCCAGGAAGGGCTGCAGCGAACCGAAGCCCAGGTAGGGCGAGACGGTCAGCGCGTCGGCGCACAGCGGGCTGGTGGGGTCAAGATAGGCCTGCGCGTAGGCGGCGGCGGTGGTCCCGATGTCGCCGCGCTTGACGTCGAGCAGGACCAGCAGCCCGGCCGCCCGGGCGTCCGCGACGGTGCGCTCCAGGGCGGCGACCCCGGCCGCCCCGAACCGCTCGAAGAACGCCGACTGCGGTTTCACCACGGCGACGCGACCGGCCAGTGCCTCGACGACGGTACGGCCGAACCGCTCCGCCCCCGCGGCGTCGTCCGGGAGCCCCCAGGACTCCAGGAGCGAGGCGTGGGGGTCGATGCCGACGCACAGCGGACCGTGCGCCGCGACCGCGTTCCAGAGCCGCTGGCCGAAGGGTTCCGTCATGCCCTCGACCCTACGCCTCGGCTGTGACAGGCAGATTGACAGCGATACCGGGGCTCACCGCGAGCCCGGCGATCACCGCGCCGCGATCGGGTCCACCGCTCCGGCGCCGGGCCGTCGCGGCGAGGACTCGGCGGTGATGTGCACCTCGTCCCCCGCCTCGATCCCGAGGTGCCACGCCTCGCCGCGGGTCAGCTGGGCGGTCACGAGCTCGTCGTCGTGGGTCCGCACCTCGACGCGCACCTCGAACCCGAGGTGCGTGACGCGGTTGACCTTGCCCGCGACGGACCCCGGCGCCGGCAGGCGGGACAGGACGAGGTCGTGCGGCCGGACGAGGCGGCCGCGCAGGGTCGCCACCGGCCCGAGGAAGCGCAGGACGAACTCGGTCTGCGGGTTCTCGTAGACCTCGCGGGGCGTGCCGACCTGCTCGATGCGGCCGGCGTTCATCACCACGATGTGCCCGGCGACGTCCATCGCCTCCTCCTGGTCGTGGGTGACCAGGACGGTGGTGACGTGCACCTCGTCGTGGAGGCGACGCAGCCACGCCCGCAGCTCCTCGCGCACCTTCGCGTCGAGGGCCCCGAACGGTTCGTCGAGCAGCAGCACCTTCGGGTCGACCGCCAGCGCCCGGGCGAGCGCCATGCGCTGGCGCTGGCCGCCGGAGAGCTGGTTCGGGTACCGGTCGTGGTAGCCGGCGAGGCCGACGATGCCGAGCAGTTCGTCGACCCGGGCGTCGATCTGCGCCTTCGGCTTCTTGCGGATCGTCAGACCGAACGCGACGTTGTCCCGCACCGTCATGTGCTTGAACGCCGCGTAGTGCTGGAAGACGAAGCCGATGTTGCGGCCCTGCGGGCGGACGTGGGTGACGTCCTGGCCGGAGATCACGACCGTCCCCGCGTCCGGCTCCTCGAGCCCGGCGATGACGCGCAGCAGCGACGTCTTGCCCGAGCCCGACGGGCCGAGCAGCGCCGTCAGCGACCCGTCCGGGATGACGAGGGAGACGTCGTCGAGAGCCTTGAAGTCCGAGTAGAACTTGGTGACGTTGGAGACGGTGATCACTGCTTCGCCCTCCGGCGGTTGACGAGGGTCATCAGGAGCAGGGTGAGCAGGGCCAGGGCCATCAGCACGGTCGCGGCCGAGTACGCCCCGAACGTGTTGCGGTCGTCGGTGTAGCGGGCGTGCACGAGCAGCGTCAGGGTCTGCGACTCCCCGGGGACACCACCCGCGACGACCGTCAGCGCGCCGAACTCCCCCAGCGAGCGCGCGACCGTGAGCACGACGCCGTAGACCAGACCCCAACGGATCGCCGGCAGCGTGATGCGCCAGAACGTCTGCCACCGCGAGGCACCGAGGGTCGCGGCGGCCTGCTCCTGCTCGTCGCCGATCTCGTGGAGGACGGGCTCGACCTCGCGCACGACGAACGGCAACGTCACGAAGATCGTCGCCAGGATCATGCCGGGCAGCGAGAAGATGATCCGGAAGCCGTTCTCGGCGAGTGCGCCGAACCAGCCGTTGACGCCCCACAGCAGGATCAACGAGACGCCGACGACCACCGGCGACACGGCGAACGGCAGGTCGACGATCGCTTGGACGACGCCGCGGCCGGGGAACTTCCCCCGGGCCAGGGCCAACGCCGTGATCACGCCGAACACGACGTTGATCGGGACGACAATCGCCACGATCAGCAGTGAGAGCTGGACCGCGGACTGGGCCGCGGGCGTCGTGACCGAGTCCCAGAACGGGCCGAAGCCGTTCTCGAACGTGCGCCAGAAGATCATGCCCAGCGGCACCGCGAGCAGGACCCCGAGGTAGCCCAGCGCGAGCAGACGCAGCGTCAGCTTCGTGGAGGTCTTGGTCTGCACGGCGTCAGTGCCTCCGCGCCGCGCGGGCGCCGACGACCCGCAGGACCAGCAGGACCAGGAACGAGATCGCGAGGAGCGCGACGGACACCGCCGCGGCGTTCACCGGGCGGTCGACCTCGATCTGCGTGGCGATGTACTGCGACGCGACCTCGGTGTCGCGCGGGATGCCGCCACCGATGAGCACCACCGAGCCGAACTCGCCGATCGCGCGGGCGAAGGCGAGACCCGCGCCCGAGAGCAGCGCGGGGGCCAGCGCCGGGAGGAGAACCCGGCGGAAGATGACGACGTTGCTCGCCCCCAGCGAGGCCGCGGCCTCCTCGGCCTCGGCGTCGAGCTCCATCAGGACCGGCTGCACCGTGCGCACCACGAACGGCAGCGTGACGAACAGCAGCGCGAGCACGACGGCCGGTTTGGTCGCGACCAGGTTGACGTTGATCGGGCTGCGCGGGCCGTAGAGGCTGAGCAGGACGATGCTCGCGACGATCGTCGGCAGCGCGAACGGCAGGTCGATGAGGGCGTTGACCACGCCCTTGCCGGGGAACTCGTCCCGGACGAGCACCCACGCGATCAGGGTGCCGACGACGACGTTGATCAGAGCGACCAGCACCGAGACGCCGAGGGTGAACGTCAGCGCCGACTTGGCCGACGGCGCGGTGACCGCGTCCCAGAACCCGTCCGGACCCTTCTCGAACGACTTCGTCGCGACGGCGGCGAGCGGCAGCAGGACGATGAGGGAGAGCCACAGCGTGGCGACGCCGAGCCCCACCGGACCGACGCCGCCGACCGGCGGCGAGAACGCGCGCCGCCAGGAACGCCGAGGCGCCGGCGCCGAGGAGGGCGCCGGCGTTCCCGGAGAGTCGACGGTCAGGCTCACGCGTTGATCTCGGTGTAGATCTTGGTGATCAGGCCGTTGTCGGCGTCGAAGAGTTCGGCGTTGATCTTGTCCCAGCCACCCTGCTCGTCGATCTTCCAGAGCTTCTCCGGGCTCGGGTACTTGTCCTGAAACTCGGAGAAGATGTTCGCCTTGACCGGGCGGAAGCCGGCCTGGCCCCACAGGCGCTGACCCTCGTCGGAGTAGAGGAAGTCGCGGAACGCCTCGGCGGCGGCCCGGTTCTTGGTCTTGTTGATGATCGCGAACGGGTTCTCGATCAGCAGCGTCGACGGCGGCGTGACGTACTCGACGTCCTCGCCGTCGTTCTCGAGCAGGATCGCCTCGTTCTCGTAGCTGATCAGCACGTCGCCGGTGCCGCCGGTGAACAGCTCGGAGGCCTCGCGGCCGGACTTCGGCTGACCCTTGAGGTTCTTGACGAGCCCCTTCACCAGGTCCAGGCCGGCCTGCTGGTCCGTGCCCCCGTTGCTCTTCCAGAGGTACGGCGCGAGCAGGTTCCACTTCGCGGAGCCGGACGAGAGCGGGTTCGGGCTCACGATCGTGATGTCGTCGCGGAGCAGGTCGTCCCAGTTCTTGATGTTCTTCGGGTTGCCCTTGCGGACCACGAGCGTGACGACGGAGCTGGCCGGGACGCCGTGGTACTCGTCCTCCTTCCAGTTCGCGTCGATCAGGCCGGCCTTGACCAGGCGGGTGATGTCGGGCTCGAGGGAGAACAGGACGATGTCGGTCGGCAGCCCCGACTCGACCTTGCGGGACTGGTCGCCGGAGGCGCCGTAGGACTGGGAGAAGAAGACACCGGAGCCGGCCTCGGTCGCGTTGAACGCGGGGATCACCTTGTCGAAGCCGACCTTCGGCACGGCGAAGGCGACCAGCGAGAGCGTGGCCTTGCTGCCCCCGCTCTGGGGTGCCGAGGACCCCTCGGTGCCGGCGGAGCCGCCGACGGTGTCGTCGGAGCCACCCCCGCACGCGGAGAGGAGGACGGCTCCCGCGGTGCCGGTGAAGAGGGCCGTGAACTGACGGCGGGACATGACGGAGCCACGCGGGCGGGCGGTAAACATGACATGAAGTATCGAGTTACTGGTCTTCAATGTCCAGCAACTCGCTAGAGATTGTCATCTCACTCGGGTTCCTGTCCAGACTCGGAGTGCAAAATGTCTGGACATGTCCAGCGCCGTCCGCCGGCGTGCCCGCTCCCGCGTCGGCGCGACCGGTCCGGACCTAGGGTGTGACCGCGAAAGGGCGCCGGCCGGCGCCGTGCCGGTCTGACGCCCTGGGGGGTTTGGTGGAGATCTCGATCCCGGTCGAGAAGTACGTCCTCGACAACGGTCTCGAAGTGATCCTCTCCCCCGAGCCGGCGGCGGCGACGGTGGCGACGAACCTCTGGTACCACGTCGGCGCGGTCGACGAACGCCCCGGCCGGACCGGGTTCGCCCACCTCTTCGAGCACATGATGTTCGAGGGTTCCGGACACGTGCCGGGCGAGCTGATCGACATCCTCACCGAGTCGGTCGGGGCGTACACGAACGCCTCGACGCACAACGACTACACGAACTACGTCATCCCGAACCTGCCGCCCGAGCAGCTCGAGCTCGCACTCTGGATCGAGAGCGACCGCATGGGCTACCTCCTCGACTGCCTGGACGCCCGCAACCTCGCCAACCAGATCGCCGTCGTCCGCAACGAACGGCGGCAGAACTGGGAGCAGGCTCCGTACGCCCTGACCTACCAGGCCGTCAACGAGATCCTCTTCCCGGCGCCCCACCCGTACCACGCGTCGATCATCGGCTCGCACACCGACATTGCCTCCACGCAGCTCGACGACGTCCGCGACTTCTTCCGGACCTACTACGTCCCCAACAACGCGACGCTGGCCATCACGGGCAACTTCGACCCGGCGCGCGCCCGCGAGCTGGTCGAGAAGTACTTCGCGACGATCCCGCGCGGCGCGGACGTCCCGCGCCAGGTGCACCGCGCCCCGGAGCTGACCGAGGAGCGCCGGCTCACCCTCACCGACGACGTCGTGCTGCCGAAGCTGACGCTCGCCTGGCCGTCCGCCCTTGCCTTCGCGGACGGTGACGCCGACGCCGACGTGCTCGCCCACGTCCTCGCCGGCGACGCGCACAGCCTGCTGCGGACGCGCCTGATCCGCGAGCTCAAGCTGGCGACGTCGGTCTACGCCTACCAGGACTCGCACGGGCAGGGGTCGGCGTTCCAGATCGAGGCGGTCGCCGCGTCCGGGCACACGACCGCCGAACTGCTGGCGGAGATCGACGACGTCCTCGCGCGGGTGCGCGCCGCGGACCTCGACCCCGACCGGGTCGAGGCGGCGCGGACGAACGCGCTGGTGTCGACGGTCCGCTCCGTCGAGGCGATCGGCGGGTTCGGCGACCGTGCCGACAAGCTCAACCTCTACAACCACTACACGGGCACGCCGGACTACCTGGCTCAGGACCTGGCGGCCTACCGGGCCGTGACGGCCGAGAGTCTGCGGGAGTTCGCGAACCGCTATCTGACGGACCGTCGGCTCGTGATCGAGACTCAGCCGGGCCCGCGGCACCTCCCGCCGGACCCGCCCGAGCCGACCGACCTCCCGGCGGAGTCCGAACCGGTCGTCTCGGCCGAACCCTGGCGCGACGCGGTGCCCGGCCCCGGACCGCAGGTGCCCACCACGCTCCCCCGCATCGGCGAGTTCACCCTGCCGAACGGGCTGCGGGTCCTCACCGTCCCGATGGGGCGGCTCCCCCTCGTGACGGCCTCGGTCGTCGCCCTGGGCGGCAGTGCGGCCGACCCGACCGACCGGGCCGGCGCCACCGAGTTGCTCGGGCGCGTCCTCCGCGAGGGCGACGTGAGCCGCACCTCCGACCGGACCGCCGCGGAGGTGTCCGCCCTCGGGGCCAGCTTGCGCTCGATCGCCGAGATGGACGCCCTCACCCTGAGCATCAACCTGCTCTCGGACAAGGCGTCGGAGGGCCTGCACCTGCTCGCCGACCTCGTCCAGCGCCCCGGCCTGCGCGAGGACGACGTCGCCCGGCTGCGCAAGCAGCAGCAGGACGAGATCCGCGGCGCCCGCGCGGACGTGGGCGAGGTGGCGCGGTCGGCCATCCTCCCGCTGATCTACGGGCCGGCGCACCCGTACGACCACCGGTCGGTCGGCAACCCCGACGGCGTGGGCCGGGTGACCGTCGAGGACCTGACGGAGCTTCACCGGCGGACCTTCACCCCGGCGACGTGCGCGCTGATCCTCACCGGCGACGTGGAGCAGGCGCGGGCGCACGAGCTCGCGCAGTCCGCGTTCGGCTCCTGGGCCGGGGACGGCGAGACGCCTCCGACGCCGGGGCCGGCACAGCGTTCCGGGCCGCGCCTCGCCTTCGTCGAGATGCCGGGCGCGACGCAGACCGCGCTCCGGCTCGGTCTGCCCGGACTCCCCCGCGGCGACGCGCGGTTCGACCGGCTGGCGGTCGGAAACCTCGTGCTCGGCGGTCTGTTCACGAGCCGGCTCAACGGCAACCTGCGTGAGGACAAGGGCTACACCTACGGCGCCTTCTCGTTCTTCACCGGCGGCCGCGGCCCGACCCCGTTCCTCATCGACACCGCGGTCGACGCCCGCCAGACCGGGCCGGCGATCCGGGAGATCTTCGTCGAGCTCGAGCGCATCTGCGCCGAGCCGGTCACCGACGAGGAGCTGACCAAGGCGCGGCAGTCGCTGGTCGCCTCGATCGCGCAGCTGTTCCCGACCACGTCCGCGGCCGCGCGCACGACGGCCGGGCTCTTCCAGTGCGGCCTGTCGACGGACTTCTACGACGGCCTGCCCGGCCGGGTCGCCGACCTGACGCCGGAATCCCTGCGGCAGCTCCTGGCCGACTTCCTCACCCTGGACGAGATGGTGCTGGTCGTGGTCGGGGACCGCGCGACGGTCACGCCGCAGCTCGACGAACTCGCGCTCGGCGAGTTCGTCGAGGTGGACGCGGACGGCCGGGCGCTCGTCAGCGAGCGCGCTTGACGATCCCGCGGATCAGCCCGGGGCCCCGGTAGACGAAGCCGGTGTAGAGCTGGACCAGCTTGGCCCCGGCGTCGAACATGCGGCTCGCGTCGTCGGGGTCGAGGATGCCGCCCACCCCGACGACCGGCAGCGACTCGCCGGCCTCCTTCACGACGAACGCCACCGTGCGGACCGACATCGCGTGGACCGGCCGACCCGACAGGCCGCCGGCCTCCTCGGCGAGGTGCCGGTCGGCGGGGGCGAGCCCGTCCCGGGAGATCGTGGTGTTCGTGGCGATGATCCCGGCGACGCCGCGGGCGGTGCAGACCTCGAGCACCTCGGCGATCGCGGAGTCGGTGAGATCCGGTGCGATCTTCACCAGCAGCGGCACCGGCCCGGCCGGGCCCGCGACCGACACGGTGTAGCCGCGCAGCGCGGCGAGCAGCTCGTCGAGCGCGCCCTTGTCCTGCAGCGAGCGCAGGCCGGGCGTGTTCGGCGAGGAGACGTTGACCGCGACGTAGTCCGCGTAGGGCAACAGCACCTTGAGCGAGTTCAGGTAGTCCTCGGTCGCGTCCTCGACCGGGGTCACCTTCGACTTGCCGAGGCTGATGCCGATCGGGATCGGCGCCGGGCCCAGCGCACCGAGACGGGCGGCCATCGCCTCCGCGCCCCGGTTGTTGAAGCCCATCCGGTTGACGATGCCCTCCGACGCGACCGCCCGGAACAGGCGCGGTTGCGGGTTGCCCGGCTGCGCGTGCCAGGTCACCGTGCCGACCTCGGCGAAGCCGAACCCGAGCGCGCCCCAGGCCGGAATCGCCACCGCGTCCTTGTCCATCCCGGCGGCCAGACCGACGGGGTTCGGGAAGCGGATGCCGAACACGGTCGTCGGCGCGGTCGGTCGCGGCACCCGGGCCAGCGCGGTCCGCCGCCGCGGCGTGCTCCCCGCCTCCTCGAGCAGACGGATGGTCCGGTGGTGCGCCGCCTCCGGATCCCCGCCGCCGGAGGCGAACAGGGCCTTGCGGGTCAGTGCGGTGTAGAGCTTCATGCGTGTGCGTCCCTCACCGGCGCGACTCCCACAACCGGTCGGCGTACTCCTGCAGCGGACAGACGCCGATGTCGCCGCGCAGCAGTGACTCGATCCCCTGCACCGCGGCCGCCAGACCCGGCACGGTCGTCACGCACAGCGTGTTCGAGCCGACGGCGGCGGTGCGGATGTCCCAGCCGTCGACACGCGACCCGACGCCGAAGGGCGTGTTCACGATGAGGGCGACCTCGCCGTTCGAAATGCGCGTCACGATCGTCGGCTCGCCCTCGGGCCACTGCGCGGTCGCCGGCCCCGGCCCGTGGTGGCCCTTGCGCACGACCGTCGCCGGGACGCCGTTGCGCCGCAGGACGTCCGCGGTGCCGGCGGTCGCGAGGATCTCGAAACCGAGGTCGTGGAGCCGCTTGACCGGGAAGATCATCGAGCGCTTGTCCCGGTTCGCGACCGAGACGAACGCCGCACCCTTGGTCGGGAGCGCGCCGTAGGCGCCGGCCTGCGACTTCGCGAAGGCCGTCCCGAACGTGGTGTCGATGCCCATGACCTCGCCGGTGGAACGCATCTCCGGGCCGAGAATCGTGTCGACGTGCGTGCCGTCGGCGGTGCGGAACCGGTTGAACGGCATCACCGCCTCCTTCACCGCGACGGGGGCGTCGTAGGGCAGGTCGGCGCAGTCGCCGGTCGGCGGGAGGATCCCCTCGGCGCGCAGTTCGGCGATCGTCGCCCCGAGCATGACGCGCGCCGCGGCCTTGGCGAGCGGCACGGCCGTCGCCTTCGACACGAACGGCACGGTGCGCGAGGCCCGCGGATTCGCCTCGAGGACGTAGAGCACGTCCGCGGCGATCGCGTACTGGACGTTGAGCAGACCCCGCACGCCGACCCCGCGGGCGATCGACTCGGTGGCCTCGCGGATCCGCTCGATGTCGGTGTTGCCGAGCGTGATCGGCGGGAGCACGCAGGCCGAGTCGCCGGAGTGGATGCCGGCCTCCTCGATGTGCTCCATGACGCCACCGAGGTAGAGCTCGTTGCCGTCGTAGAGCGCGTCGACGTCAATCTCGACCGCGTCGTCGAGGAAGCGGTCGACCAGGACCGGGCGGTCCGCAGAGATCTCGGTGGCGCGGGAGATGTAGTCGGCCAGCATCTCCTCGCTGTAGACGATCTCCATGCCGCGGCCGCCGAGCACGTAGGACGGCCGCACGAGGACCGGGTAGCCGACCTCGTCCGCGATCGCCTTGGACTCCTCGAAGGAGAAGGCGGTGCCGTGCTTCGGGGCGGTCAGGCCCTCCTGCGCGAGGACACGACCGAAGGCGCCGCGGTCCTCGGCGAGGTGGATCGCCTCCGGCGAGGTCCCGACGATCGGGACGCCCTCCTCCTTGAGCGCACGGGCCAGACCGAGCGGGGTCTGTCCGCCGAGCTGCACGACGACGCCGACGACCTCACCGGTCGCCTGCTCGGCGTGCACCACCTCGAGGACGTCCTCGAGCGTCAAGGGCTCGAAGTAGAGCCGGTCCGAGGTGTCGTAGTCGGTCGAGACCGTCTCGGGGTTGCAGTTGATCATCACGGTCTCGTAGCCCGCGTCGCGCAGCGCGAACGACGCGTGGACGCACGAGTAGTCGAACTCGATGCCCTGGCCGATGCGGTTCGGCCCGGAACCGAGGATGACCACCTTCGGCTTCGACCCCGGCCGCACCTCGGTCTCGGTGTCGTAGGACGAGTAGTGGTACGGCGTGTGGGCCTCGAACTCTCCGGCGCAGGTGTCGACGGTCTTGTAGACCGGCCGGATACCGAGCGCGTGGCGGACGCCGCGGACGACCGGTTCGGGGATGCGGCGGATCTCCGCGATCTGCCCGTCGGAGAAACCGTGCCGCTTCGCCCGGCGCAGCAGCTCGGGGTCGAGCTGCTCGGCCGCGGCCACGTCGGTCGCGACCTCGTGCAGCAGCAGGAGCTGGTCGAGGAACCACGGGTCGATCTTCGTGACCTCGAAGAGCTCCGCGGGCGTCGCGCCGGCGCGCATGGCCGCGACGACGTCACGCAGCCGCCCGTCGTACGGGACGGTGATCCGCGCCAGCAACTCGTCCTTGTCGCCGGGTTCGCCGGCCCAGGACAGCGTCGCGTCGCGCTTCTCCAGCGACCGCAGCGCCTTCTGCAGCGCCTCGGTGAAGTTGCGCCCGATCGCCATCGCCTCGCCGACGCTCTTCATGTGCGTCGTCAGCCGCGCGTCGGCCTGCGGGAACTTCTCGAACGCGAAGCGCGGCACCTTGACCACGACGTAGTCGAGCGTGGGTTCGAAGCTCGCCGGCGTGACCTGGGTGATGTCGTTGCGGATCTCGTCGAGCGTGTAGCCGATCGCGAGACGGGCGGCGATCTTCGCGATCGGGAAGCCCGTCGCCTTCGACGCCAGCGCCGACGAGCGCGAGACGCGCGGATTCATCTCGATGACGATCAGGCGACCGTCGTTCGGGTTCACCGCGAACTGGATGTTGCAGCCGCCGGTGTCGACGCCCACCGCGCGGATGACGGCGATCGCGACGTCCCGCATCCGCTGGTACTCACGGTCCGTCAGGGTCAACGCGGGAGCCACGGTGATCGAGTCACCGGTGTGGACGCCCATCGGGTCGAGGTTCTCGATCGAGCAGATGACCACGACGTTGTCGTTGCGGTCGCGCATCAGCTCGAGCTCGTACTCCTTCCAGCCGAGGATCGACTCCTCGAGGAGGACCTCGGTGGTCGGCGAGGCCTGCAGACCCGAGCCGGCGATGCGGTACAGGTCGGCCTCGTCGTACGCCATGCCGGAGCCGGCGCCGCCCATGGTGAAGCTCGGCCGCACCACGACCGGGTAGCCGAGGTCCTCGACGGCCTTGAGGCAGTCGTCCATCGAGTGACAGATCGCGGACCGCGCGGACTCCGCGCCGATGTCGTCGACGATCTGCTTGAACTTCTCCCGGTTCTCGCCGGCCTCGATCGCGTCGACGTTCGCGCCGATCAGCTCGACGCCGAACTCCTCCAGCGTCCCGTCCGCGTGCAGCGCCATCGCAGCGTTGAGCGCGGTCTGGCCGCCGAGCGTCGCGAGCAGCGCCTGCGGACGCTCCCGCTCGATCACCTTCCGGACCATCTCCGGCGTGATCGGCTCGACGTAGGTCGCGTCGGCGATCCCGGGGTCGGTCATGATCGTCGCCGGGTTCGAGTTGATCAGCGCGACGCGCAGACCCTCGGCCTTGAGCACCCGGCAGGCCTGGGTCCCCGAGTAGTCGAACTCGGCCGCCTGGCCGATGACGATCGGTCCCGAGCCGATGACGAGGACCGACTGAATGTCCTCACGACGTGGCATGAACGCTCCTGGTGCTCATCAGCTCGGTGAACCGGTCGAACAGGTAGCCGGCGTCGTGCGGGCCGGCCGCCGCCTCCGGGTGGTACTGGACGGAGAAGGCCGGCGTGTCCAGGCAGCGCACGCCCTCGACGACGTCGTCGTTGAGGCAGACGTGGCTCACCTCGGCGCGGCCGTAGGGGGTGTCGGCGATCCCGTCGCGCGGCGCGTCCACGGCGAAGCCGTGGTTGTGCGCGGTGATCTCGACCTTGCCGGTGGTGCGGTCCATCACCGGCTGGTTGATGCCGCGGTGGCCGAAGCGCAGCTTGTACGTGCCGAATCCGAGGGCCCGGCCGAGGATCTGGTTGCCGAAGCAGATGCCGAACAGCGGCACCCGCTCGACGAGCACGCCCTGCGCGATCTCGACGGCGTAGTCGGCGACCCCGGGGTCGCCCGGGCCGTTCGAGAGGAAGACGCCGTCGGGGTCGCGGGCGAGCACCTCGGCCGCGGTGCTGGTGGCGGGGACCACGTGCACCTCGATGCCGCGCTGCGCCATGCGGTGCGGCGTCATCGACTTGATGCCGAGGTCGACGGCGACGACCGTGAACTTCTTCTCGCCGATGGCCGGGACCACGTAGGGCTCCGGGGTCGAGACCTCCTTCGCCAGGTCGGCGCCGAGCATGCTCGGGCTGGCCAGGACGCGGGCGCGCAGCGCCTCCGGGTCGGTCTCGACGCTGGAGACGCCGACGCGCATGGCGCCGGAGTCGCGCAGGTGCCGGGTCAGCGCACGGGTGTCGATGCCCGAGATGCCGACGACGCCGTCCTCGTCGAGCTGGTCCTCCAGCGGCTTGCGGGAGCGCCAGTTGCTCGGGATCCGGGCGGGGTCGCGGACGACGTAGCCGGCGACCCAGATCTTCCGGGACTCCGGGTCCTCGTCGTTCACCCCGGTGTTTCCGATGTGCGGGGCCGTCATGACGACGACCTGCTTGTGGTAGCTCGGGTCGGTCAGGGTCTCCTGATACCCCGTCATGCCGGTGGAGAACACGGCCTCGCCGAAGGTCTCCCCGACGTGGCCGTAGGCCTCACCGCGGAAGGTGCGGCCGTCCTCCAGGACGAGCAGCGCGGGACCGCGCCGGCGGCTCACGCCAGCTTCCCGTCGAGCACGGTGGCGTTGCCACGCAGGAACGTCGCGTACACGGATCCGGGCAGGGTCATCCTCCGGTAGGGCGTGTTGGAACTCTTGGATGCGAGGGCGTGCGGGTCGACCGTCCAGGTGGTGCTCGGGTCGACGAGGGTGACGTTCGCCGGGGCACCGACCTCCAGGCCGCGGCCGTGGCCGTCGACCCGGCCGATGCGGGCCGGACGGGTGGACATGCGGTCCGCGACGTCGGCCCAGGACATCAGGCCGGTGTCGACCATGACCTGCTGCACGACCGACAGCGCGGTCTGCAGACCGAGCATGCCCATCGCGGCGGCGGCCCACTCACAGTCCTTGGCCTCGTCCGGGTGCGGGGCGTGGTCGGTCGCGACGGCGTCGATGGTGCCGTCGGCCAGACCGGCGCGCAGCGCCTCCACGTCGGCGGCGGTGCGCAGCGGCGGGTTCACCTTGTAGATCGGGTCGTAGCTGCTGACCAGGTCGTCGGTCAGGAGCAGGTGATGCGGCGTCACCTCGGCGGTGACGTCCCAGCCCTTGCTCTTCGCCCAGCGGATCAGCTCGACCGAGCCGGCCGTCGAGACATGGCAGACGTGCAACCGCGAGCCGACGTGCGCGGCCAGCAGGCAGTCGCGGGCGATGATCGCCTCCTCGGCCACCGCGGGCCAACCGCCGAGGCCGAGCATCGCGGACATCTCGCCCTCGTTCATCTGCGCACCCTCGGTGAGCCGGGGCTCCTGCGCGTGCTGGGCGATGACGCCGTCGAAGGCCTTCACGTACTCCAGCGCCCGGCGCATCAGGACCGCGTCGGAGACGCAGTGACCGTCGTCGGAGAAAACCCGCACGCCGGCGGGGCAGTCGGCCATCGCGCCGAGTTCCGCGAGCTGCTCCCCCGCGATCCCGACGGTGACGGCGCCGACCGGGCGCACGTCCGCATGGCCGTACTGCTGGCCGAGCCGCCAGACCTGCTCGACGACGCCGGCGGTGTCGGCGACCGGCGAGGTGTTCGCCATCGCGTGCACCGCGGTGAAGCCCCCGAGCGCCGCGGCCTGGGTGCCGGTCTCGACGGTCTCGGCGTCCTCGCGGCCGGGCTCGCGCAGGTGCGTGTGCAGGTCGACCAGACCCGGCAGGGCGATCAGCCCGTCGGCGTCGACCGTGTGGGCGCCGGCGACGGAGCCGACCACTCCCACGTCGGCGATTCGCCCGTCGGAGAGCAGCAGGTCGACCGGGTCGCCGCCGAGGGGCCGAACCCCCCGCAGCAGGAACGAACTCACGCCGACTCTCCTTCGATCGAACCGATTGCTGACTCGCTACCCGAGAGCAGCAGGTAGAGCACCGCCATCCGGACGCTGACGCCGTTGGTCACCTGCTCGACGATCGTCGAGCGCGGGGAGTCGGCGACCTCGGCGGTGATCTCCATGCCGCGGTTCATCGGGCCGGGGTGCATGACGATGGCGTGCTCGGGCATCGCCGCGAAGCGGCGGCCGTCGAGGCCGTAGCGGCGGCTGTACTCGCGCGCGCTCGGGAAGAACGCCGCATTCATCCGCTCGTGCTGGACGCGCAGCATCATCACCACGTCGCTCTTCGCCACCTCGGCGTCGAGGTCGTAGGAGACCGCGCACGGCCAGGTCTGCACCCCGACCGGCAGCAGCGTCGGCGGGGCGACCAGCGTCACCTGCGCGCCCAGGGTGTGCAGCAGCCGCACGTTCGAGCGGGCCACACGGCTGTGCAGGATGTCGCCGACGATTGTGACCCGGCGGCCGTCGAAGGAACCGAGCCGGCGGCGCATCGTGAACGCGTCGAGCAGCGCCTGCGTGGGGTGCTCGTGCGTGCCGTCACCGGCATTGACGACCGACCCGCGGATCCAGCCCGAGGTCGCGAGCCGGTGGGGCGCGCCCGAGGCCGAGTGGCGGACGACGACCGCGTCGGTGCCCATGGCTTCGAGCGTCAGCGCGGTGTCCTTCAGGCTCTCGCCCTTGGAGACCGAGGACCCCTTCGCGGAGAAGTTGATGACGTCCGCCGAGAGGCGCTTGGCCGCGGCCTCGAACGAGGTCCGGGTGCGCGTGGAGTCCTCGTAGAAGAGGTTGACCACGGTGCGACCGCGCAGCGTCGGCAGCTTCTTGATGGGGCGGTCGGCGAGCCGGGCGAGCTCCTCCGCGGTGTCGAGGATGAGCAGCGCCTCGTCGCGGGACAGGTCCGCCGCCGAGAGCAGGTGACGCTTCATGCGCGGTCCCCCTTCTTCGCACTCGCCGGCTTCGGTTCCTTCGAACCCAGCAGCACGACGTCGAGCCCGTCGAGCTCGGCGAGACGGACCGCGACGGTCTCGGACAGCGAGGTCGGCAGGTTCTTGCCGACGAAGTCGGCGCGGATCGGCAGCTCGCGGTGACCGCGGTCGACGAGGACCGCGAGCTGTACCGCGCGGGGCCGGCCGAGGTCCTTGATGGCGTCGAGGGCGGAGCTGATCGTGCGACCGGACATCAGGACGTCGTCGACCAGGACCACGACCCGGTCCCCGATGTCGCCCGGGATGTCGGTGCGGCCCAGACCCCGGGCGGGGCGCAGCGCGAGGTCGTCCCGGTACATCGTGACGTCGAGCGAGCCGGCGGGCGGCGTGACGCCCTCGACCTCACCGATGCGCGCGGCGAGCCGCTGCGCGAGGTGGACGCCGCGCGTCGGGATGCCGAGCAGGACCAGGTCCCGCGCACCCTTGTTGCGCTCGACGATCTCGTGCGCGATGCGCGTCAGCGCGCGGCGGACGTCGGAGGCCTCCAGCACGGGGCGACCGGGCGCGGTGGATTCGCCGGGGAGACTTGCGGGGACATCTGACGAGTTTTCGGACGTGTTCATACGCCGATCTCGGACCTCCTTACCCGCCTCTCGGGACGGGTGTTAAAGGACGCCTGGACGCTGCCGACATTAGCAGTGAGACCGACGTGCGCCGTGGGCGGCCACGCGCTCTCGAGCAAGCCCACGATCGGGTGATGGATATTGACTCACATTCTCACTCTGCGTAACGTTACACTGCGTAGTTCTCTCAGCAGACGCCCGGTACGCCCCGTGACGACCGGGGTGACCGTCCGTCCCGGTCAGGAGTAGCCCGTGCCCACCGAGTACGCGAAGGCCCTGGGTGCGCGGTTGCGCGCGATCCGCACCCAGCAGGGTCTGTCCCTGCACGGGGTCGAGGAGAAGTCCAAGGGCCGCTGGAAGGCGGTCGTGGTCGGCTCGTACGAGCGCGGCGACCGTGCCGTGACCGTCCAGAAGCTCGCCGAGCTCGCCAGCTTCTACGGCGTCCCCGTCGCCGAACTGCTGCCCGGCGGCGCCCCCAGCGGCGCGGCCGAGCCCCCGCCGCGCCTGGTCATCGACCTGGAGCGCCTCCAGCAGGTCCCGACCGAGAAGGCCGGCCCGCTGATGCGCTACGCCGCGACGATCCAGTCCCAGCGCGGCGACTACAACGGCAAGGTCCTCTCGATCCGCCAGGACGACCTGCGGACCCTCGCCGTCATCTACGACCAGCCGCCGTCGAGCCTGACCGAGGAGCTCATCAACTGGGGCGTCCTCGGCTCCGACGCCCGCGGCGCCCTCGACGTCTGAGGCCGCGCCTCTCTGTCAACAAAGGGTGACACCCCTTACTGCGCAGTAAGGGGTGTCACCCTTTTTTGACGTGGGCCTGGCAGGTCAGAGGGCGAGGGTCGGCTTGAGGTCGAGGATGCGGCCGAGGAGGCCGTTGACGAAGCCGGGTGACTCGTCGGTCGAGAGGTCGCGGGCGAGCTCGACGGCCTCGCTGACCGCGACCGCGTCCGGGACGTCGGGGGCGAAGAGCAGTTCGTAGACCCCGACACGCAGGACGTTCCGGTCCACCGCCGGCATGCGCTCGAGCGGCCAGCCGACCGAGTAGGTGGCGAGCAGTTCGTCGATGCGGGCGCGGTGCTCGGTGACGCCCTCGACGAGTGTCCGCGTGTACTCCGCCACCGGCGGGTCGCCGACGGTGACGCGTTCGGTCAGCGTCTCCAGGACGCCGCGACCGCGGAGCTCGGCCTCGAAGAGGATGTCGACCGCGCGTTTACGGGCTTTGCTTCTGGCGCTCAAGAACGGCTCAGTTGTTGATGCGGCCCAGGTACTCGCCGCTACGCGTGTCCACCTTGACCTTCTCGCCGGTGGTGATGAACAGCGGGACCTGGATCGAGGCGCCGGTCTCCAGCGTCGCCGGCTTGGTGCCGCCGGTGGAACGGTCGCCCTGCATGCCGGGCTCGGTGTAGGAGATGACGAGCTCGACCGCGGCGGGGAGCTCGACGTAGAGCGGCGCGCCCTCGTGGGTCGCGACGACGGCGACCTGGTTCTCCAGCATGAAGTTCGCGGCGTCACCGACGGTCGCGGCCGGCACGTGGATCTGGTCGTAGGTCTGCGTGTCCATGAACACGAAGTCCTCGCCGTCCTTGTACAGGTACTGCATGTCGCGCTTGTCGACGTTCGCTGTCTCGACCTTGATGCCGGCGTTGAAGGTCTTGTCGACGGTCTTGCCGGACAGGACGTTCTTCAGCTTGGTCCGCACGAAGGCCGGGCCCTTGCCGGGCTTGACGTGCTGGAACTCGACGACGGTCCACAGCTGGCCCTCGATGTTGAGGACCAGGCCGTTCTTCAGGTCGTTCGTGGTCGCCACGGCGGAATCTCCCCGGTTCTTCCTTGGTCGAGCGCCGCAGTCAGTCCAGGACCAGCAGCTCTTTGGTCGTCACGGTCAGTAGCTCAGGGCCGCCGTCAGCGGCGTCCCGGACGACGAGGGTGTCCTCGATGCGGATCCCGCCGACCCCGTCCAGGTAGACCCCGGGTTCGATCGTGACCGGCGTGAGCGCACGAAGTCTACCGGTGGCCGTGGCGGCGATCAGCGGTGCCTCGTGGATCTGCAGGCCCACGCCGTGCCCGAGTCCGTGCGGGAAATGCGGTCCGGAACCGGCCGCCTCGATCACCGAGCGTGCCGCCGCGTCCACCGCGGCGATCTCGACGCCGGGTGTCAGCGCCTCCCGGCCGGCCCGCTGAGCGGCGAACACGAGGTCGTAGAGCTCGACCTGCCAGGACGCAGGCTCGGAACCGACCACGAAGGTCCGGGTCATGTCCGAGTGGTACCCGGCGACACGGGCGCCGAAGTCGATCTTGAGCAGGTCGCCGTAGGCGATGCGCCGGTCGGTGGGCCGGTGGTGCGGGACGGCGGAGTTCTCCCCCGCCGCGACGATCGTCTCGAACGCCGGCGCCTCGGCGCCCTTGTCGAGCATGCGCCGTTCCAGCTCGCGGGCGACGTGCCGCTCGGTCCGTCCCATCACCAGGCCTTCGAGGATCTCGGCCAGCGCCGCGTCCGCGATCGCGGCGGCCTCACGCAGCGCGGAGATCTCGATCTCGTCCTTGACGGTGCGGAGTTCCTCGACGACCGGCCCGAGCGAGACCAGCTCGGCCTGGCCGCCCAGCTGGCCGTGCAGGTCCACGGTCACGTGGTGGGACTCGAACCCGAGCCGGCGCACGCGCAGCTTGTCGGCGCGGTTCGCCAGCGCGACCGCGCACGCCCGCTCCACGACGAGCTCGACGTCCGGCGCCTGCGCCCCGGCCTGGTTGACGTAGCGACCGTCGGTCGCGAGGAGGACCCCGGACGTCCGCGCGTCGGCGGTGAGCAGCAACGCCGCGTTCGACCCGGTGAACCCCGTCAGGTACCGGACGTTGACCAGGTTCGTGATCAGCGCCGCGTCGATGTCCGCCGCCCGGATCGACTCCCGCAACCGTTCCCGGCGAGCCTCGTGGATCTCCGGCATGTCTGCCAGCGTAGGCCGATCTCCCCCGCCCGATCCGGCGATCGGCCCAGTCGGCCGAATCGTGACCCGGGTCAGCGGCTCGCGAGGGCCCGGAGGGCGAGGCGGTAGGAGTCGATGCCGAAGCCGGCGATCGTGCCGGTGGCGACGCCGGCGACGACGGAGGTGTGGCGGAACGCCTCGCGGGTCGCCGGGTTGGAGATGTGCACCTCGATCAGCGGGGCGCGCAGCTGGGCGCAGGCGTCGCGGACCGCGTACGAGTAGTGGGTGAACGCGGCCGGGTTGAGGATCACCGGGATCGCGGCGTCGGCGGCCTCGTGGAGCCAGCGGACCAGCTCGGCCTCGTCGTCGGTCTGGCGGACCTCCACCGAGAGGCCGAGCTCCTTGCCCGTCTCCTGACAGGCCGTCACCAGGCCGGCGTGGTCCATCGACCCGTACACGTCGGGCTCGCGCGAACCCAGCCGGCCCAGGTTCGGCCCGTTCAGGACCCAGACCGCGCTCACGCCGACACCCGCCGGAACGCCTCGGTCAGCTCCTCCGGCGTCGGGGACTCCGCGATGACGGGGACGCCGAGGTCGTCGAGCACGACGAACCGCAGCCGGTCGCCGCGGGCCTTCTTGTCGACGCGCATCGCGGCCTGCAGCACGTCCCAGCGGTCGGCGCGGTACTGCGTCGGCAGGCCGAGTGCGGAGAACACCGAGCGGTGTCGCGCGACGAGGTCGGCGGAGATCCGGCCCTGGACGTGGGCGAGCTCCGCCACGAAGACCATGCCGACCGCGATGGCCTCGCCGTGGCGCCAGTGGTAGTCCTCGACCTTCTCGATCGCGTGGCCGAGGGTGTGGCCGTAGTTCAGCATCTCCCGGCCGATCGAACCGCCGGCACCGGTCTCCTTCAGGTCGACCGCGACCACGTCGGCCTTCACCTGGATCGCGCGGGTGATGAGCTCGCGCGTGTGCGGGCCCGACGCCACGGCAGCGCCGGCCGGATCGGACTCGACGAGGTCGAGGATCGTCGGGTCGGCGATGAAGCCGGCCTTCACGACCTCGGCCATGCCGGAGATCCACTCCGGCCCCGGCAGGGTGTCGAGCGCGGCGAGGCCGCAGAGGACACCCGCCGGCGGATGGAAGCTGCCGACCAGGTTCTTCCCCGCCGCGGTGTTGATGCCGGTCTTGCCCCCGACGGCGGCGTCGACCATCGCGAGCAGCGTCGTGGGGACGTGGACGACCTTCACCCCGCGCAGCCAGGTCGCGGCGACGAAGCCCGCCAGGTCGGTGGTCGCTCCCCCGCCGACGGAGACGATCGCGTCGGAGCGGGTGAAGTTGGCCTCGCCGAGGGCCTCCCAACAGGCGGCGGCGACACCGGCCGTCTTGGCCTCCTCGCCGTCGGGGACCTCCATGAGGCGCACCGCGTAACCCGCCTCGGTCAACTTCTCCGCGACCCCGGCGCCGAAGTCGTTCAACGACTGCGACGCGATCACCCCGACCTGGGCCACGCCCGGCCCGAGCAGGTCGGCGAGCTCGCGGGTGACCGCGTGGCCGACGAGGACGTCGTAGGGAGCCGGGCCGCCCACGGTGATGCGGGCCGCGGCCGCGTGCGCACCGCCGCTCACGCGCCCGCCTCCGGTCCGCTCGTCGGTCCGGACTGACGAGCCGTCAGTTCAGCGAGCACGGCGTCGGCGACGTCGTCCGCGGCGCCGTCGGCGGGAACGGTCACGGTGGCCACCTCGAGGTAGAAGGAGCGGCGGGCGTCCATCAGCTGCATCAGCTGGGCGCGGGGGTTGCCCAGCAGCAACGGCCGGTCGCGGTTGAAGCCGACGCGACGGGTCGCCGAGGCGAGCCCGACGTCGAGGAAGACGACTGCCCCGCCGGCGTCGGCGTACTCCCCCAGCCGCGCCCGCGTGTCCTCGGCGAGGATCGCGCCGCCCCCGAGAGCCAGCACACCGTCGTGGGTGGTCAGCGCGGTGGCCACGGCCGCGCGCTCGAGCGCGCGGAACGCGGCCTCACCGTCGTCGACGAAGATCTCGCTGATCGGCTTGCCGGCCGTGGCCTCGACGTCCGCGTCGGTGTCCCGCAACGGCAGGGCGAGGCGCTCGGCCACGAGCCGCCCCACGGTGGACTTCCCCGCGCCCGGTGGTCCGACCAGGACGACGCGGGGACGGACCCCGCTCACGCGAGCCCGCGCCGAGCCAGCTCGTCCCGGTACGCAGCGACGTTGCGGGCGGTCTCGGCGACGGAGTCTCCACCGAACTTCTCCAGCACCGCGTCGGCGAGGACGAGCGCGACCATCGCCTCGGCGACGACACCGGCGGCGGGGACCGCACAGGCGTCCGAGCGCTGGGCGATCGCGGTGGCCGGTTCGAGCGACCGGACGTCGACGGTGTCAAGGGCGCGCGGCACGGTCGAGATCGGCTTCATCGCCGCGCGGACGCGCAACGCCTCGCCGGTGCTCATGCCGCCCTCGGTGCCGCCGGCGCGGCCGGTGCGGCGACGGACGCCGTCGGGACCGGTCTCGATCTCGTCGTGGGCGGCCGAACCGCGGGTGGCGGCCAGGGCGAAGCCGTCGCCGACCTCGACGCCCTTGATCGCCTGAATGCCCATCAGCGCCCCGGCCAGCCGCGCGTCGAGGCGCCGGTCACCGTGCACGTGCGAGCCCAGGCCCGGCGGCAGGCCGTGGACGACGACCTCGACGATCCCGCCGAGCGTGTCGCCGTCGGTCTTCGCGGCGTCGATCTCGGCCACCATCGCGGCCGAGGCCTCGGGGTCGAGACAGCGCACGGGGTCGTTGTCGACGCGCTCGGAGTCGTCGGGGCCCGGGATCACGCCGTCCGGCGCCGCGGCGGTGCCGATCCGCACCACGTGGCTGATCACCACGGCCTCGACGGTCTGGGCGAGGAAGGCCTTCGCGACGGTGCCGAGCGCGACCCGGGCCGCGGTCTCCCGGGCGCTCGCGCGCTCCAGGACCGGGCGCGCGTCGTCGAAGCCGTACTTCTGCATGCCGGCCAGGTCCGCGTGACCGGGGCGCGGCCGGGTCAGGGGCGCGTTCCGGCCCGAGGTCCCGAGCGCGTCGAGCTCGTCGGCGCCCAGCGGGTCCGCGGCCATGACGCGCTCCCACTTCGGCCACTCGGTGTTGCCGACGCGGATCGCGACGGGGCCGCCCAGCGTGCTGCCGTGCCGCAGCCCGCCGAGGAACTCCACCTCGTCGGCCTCGAACTTCATGCGCGCGCCGCGTCCGTACCCGAGCCGGCGGCGCGCGAGTTCCGCGGCCACCTCCTTGGTGGAGGTGCGCACGCCGGCGGGCAGCCCCTCGAGAATCGCGACGAGGGCGGGGCCGTGGGACTCCCCGGCGGTCAACCAGCGCAACATGGGCCGAATTCTCCCACGGCGCCGTCGGCGCCCCGTCCACGTGCCGGTCCGGGCGTCACTCCACGTACCAGTCCGCCAGGTCCCCGCCCGCGACGATGCCGATCACCGCCCCGACCAGCATGAACGGCCCGAACGCGATCGACGAGGAGAGCCGGGCCCGCCGCGTGGCGAGCAGCACGAGGCCGGCCAGCGCGCCGGTGCTGAAGGCCGCCAGCGTCCCGACGACGAGGGCGTCCCACCCCGCCCAGCCCAGGTACAGGCCCAGGACGCCGGCGAACTTCACGTCGCCGTAGCCCATGCCGGCGGGGTTGATCCGGACGACGAGGTCGTAGAACGCGATGAGGATCGCCATCCCGGCGAGCGCGCGCCAGGCGGCGGCGGAGTCGTCCTCCGCGATCGAGGCCAGCCCCAGCAGGGCACCCGCGACGGGGTAGGCGGGCAGCGTCAGCCAGTTCGGGAGCCGGTGCTCGGCGAGATCGATGACGACCAGGGGCGCCCCCACGGCCGCCAGGAACAGGTGCGCAGGCAACGCCGCCGAGTTGCCGAGATGCCCCCAGAAGATGAGCGCGAGCGCCACCGCTCCGGCCGCTGCGGTGTCCCACCGGAAACGGGACGTCACGGTGTGGTGGCAAATCTCGAGTCAGGACCGTTCAATTTAGTCCCATCCGTAACTCGCGCCTCTTCCGTATTCACAGGTTCGCCAGAGATAGTGATCAAGGAGGCTCGTGCGGATACTGGGTCAGAGAACCCGACAATTGCTGACGATTCGGACCGGCTCCGCTCCGGCGGTGCCCGGTTGAACTGTGAGGACTGTCAGGTTCTGCCGACCCGTCAACCGCACATCGGGGGTCGGCGTCTTTTGTACGCGGCAACGGGGGCCGCGGAACAGGGCGCTACGAGGGTCGAGGACGGACCGCACCATGAATGAGATCTCGCGACGGACGGCACTGCTGGGCGCCGCGCTGCTGGCACTCACGGCCTGCGGGGGCAAGGAGGACAAACTCGCCCCGGTGGCCGCGCAGCGGACCATGGGTATCACGGTCTTCCCGGCCTACGGCGCCACCGACGTCAAGCCGGACAGCATCGTGACCGTCACCGGCACCTACGGGCGCCTCGACGACGTGCAGGTCTTCGACTCCGAGGGCACCGTCATCACGGGCGCCTTCAGCGACGACCGCACCGCCTGGGTCGCCGACCGTCGCCTCGCGCCGAGCGAGAAGTACACGGTCATCGTCCGCGCGACGAGCGAGCGGGGCGCCGCGGTCAGCCAGACCAGCAAGTTCTCCACGCTCGAGGTCACCGGCAAGAACGCCGTCGGCAGCACGCTGATCAGCCCGCCCGACGGCAGCACCGTCGGCGTCGCGCAGCCGATCGTCATCGCCTTCAACCAGCCGGTGATCAACCGCGAGGCCGCGCTCGCGGCGTTCAAGGTCGAGACCTCCGAGCCCGTCGAGGGCGGCTGGTACTGGATCGACTCCCGCGAGGTCCACTGGCGGCCCAAGGAGTTCTGGCCCTCAGGCGTGGAGGTCAAGGTCTCCGAGAGCCTCGTCGGCATGGACCTCGGTGACGGGCGCTGGGGCGTCAGCCGCCGCGAGAACAGCTTCACGGTCGGCCGCGAGCAGATCATCAAGGTCGACGTCCGCAAGCACCGCCTGCAGGTCGTCCGCAACGGCAAGGTGATCAAGACCTTCTCGGTCTCGACCGGCAAGCCGGGCTGGGAGACCCGCAACGGCATCAAGGTGATCATGGAGAAGGTCACCAACAAGAAGTGGACCAACACCGCGATCGACGCGCCGGAGAGCTACACGCTCTACTCCTCCTACGCGATGCGGATGACGAACTCCGGCGAGTTCATCCACGACGCCACCTGGAACGGCCGGATCGGGTCCGCGAACACCAGCCACGGCTGCGTCGGGATGCGCCTGTCGGACATGCGCTGGATGTTCAACAACACGATCATGGGCGACCCGGTCGTCACCACCGGCTCCCCGCGCAAGTTCCGCGAGCTGTGGAACCGCTACCAGGACTGGAACGTGGACTGGGACCAGTGGCAGACCGGGAACTTCGACCTGTCCGACGGCTGATCAGCGGGCGCTGAGGGCCGCCTCGCCGGCCGCGGTCATCGCACGGACGACCGCGGCCCGGTCGACGCTCTGACCCGTCATCAGTTCCACCTGGAGCAGGGCCTGGTGGACGAGCAGGTCCAGGCCGCCGAGGACCCGGCCGCCGGCCGAGGACCAGGCGGCGGCCAGCGGCGTCGGCCACGGGTCGTAGAGGACGTCGAACAGGACCCCGGGGGTCTCCGGCAGTTTCGACCCGAGCGCGTCCGCGGCGCCCTTGGGGGTCGTCGCGACGACGAGCGGGGCGGCGAGGGCGTGCGCGGCGTCGTCCCAGGCGCGGACCTCCAGCCGCAGGCCGTAGTGGTCCGCCACGGGGCGCAGTTCGGCGGCGCGGTCCGGGGTCCGGACGTACACCTCGACGGTGCCGCGGCACAGCGACCCGAGCGCGGCGACCGCGGCCGCGGCCGTCGCTCCCCCGCCGAGGACGGCCGCGCGCTCGACTCCTCCGACGCCCGCCGCGGCGAGCGCGTTGCGCATCCCGGGGACGTCGGTGTTCGCGCCGTGCACCTCGCCGGGCGCCGGGAAGGTCAGCGTGTTGGCCGCGGTGGTCACCCGGGCGACCTCGTCGAGCTCGGTGCACAGCGGGATCGCGGCGCGCTTGAGCGGCATCGTCAACGACAGGCCCGCCCAGGCCCCCGGGAGCTCCGGTCCGCCCAGCCGGGCCAGGAACTCGCCCAGGCCGTCCTCGGCGACCTCGTGGGCGTCGTAGGTCCAGTCCAGGCCGAGGACGCCGTACGCGGCGGCGTGCAGCACGGGCGAGAGCGAGTGGCGGATCGGCGAGCCGAGTACGGCCGCGCGGCGAACCGGAGCGGGAGGGCGGGACAGCACGGTCACCGGCCGGGGTTCGCCCGGAGCCAGGCGCGGAACTCCTCGACGTTCCGGGCGTGGTCGGCGGCCGTGACGCCGTACTTGGTCTCCCCGGTGTCGGGGTTCACCGCGACGAAGTAGATCCACGGCCCCTCGGCGGGGCTGAGCGCCGCCTCGATGGCCGCCTCGCCCGGCGAGGCGATCGGACCCGGCGGGAGCCCTTCGTAGCGGTAGGTGTTGTACGGGGAGTCGACCGCGCGCTGCTCCGCCGTCGTCGTGACGACCTCGGCCCCGCCGACGGCGTAGTGGACGGTGGAGTCGAGCTGCAGGCGCATGTTCTTCTCGAGGCGGTTGTAGATCACCCGCGCGACCTTGGGCTGGTCGTCGGCGAGCTTCGCCTCCTTCTCGATCAGGCTCGCGATCGTGAGCACCTCGAGCGGCGTCCTCCCGACGATCGCCGAGCGGGCGACCAGGTCGGTGGCCGTCGCGGCCACGTTGAAGCGCGTCACCATCTGCTTGAGGATCGACTCGGCCGTCGCGTTCGGCTCGACGTCGTAGGTCGCCGGGAACAGGAAGCCCTCGACCTTGTTCCGCGCCCACCCGGGCAGGCCCAGCCCCTTCGGGTTGGCGAGGACCTTCTCGAAGTCCTCCTGGGGGATGCCGGACTCCTTGCTCAGCTTGGCGACCGCCTGGGCGGCACTGCGGCCCTCGGGGATCGCGATCCGCGCCAGGATGCGGGAGGTGGGATCGAGCATCTTCGCCAGCGCCTCGCGGGCCGGCATGTTCAGGTTCAGCCGGTAGAAGCCGGGCTGCAGGGACGCGGCCCGGGAGTCCTTGCGCGCCGCGGCGACGAAGGAGCCCTCGGTGCGGACCACGCCGGCCTCCTCGAGCATCCGGCCGATCGCGCGGATGCTGGAGCCCTGCGTGACCTGGACGACCTTCTCCGCCCCGGGCGGGCCGGAGAAGTCGGCCGTGCCCTCGGTGAGGCGTTCGTAGATCCGGTTGATGCCGACCGTCGCGCCGATGCCGATCGACCCGAGCACGACCAGCGAGATCACCACCGCGATCAGCGCCTTGCGGCGGGTGCGGCGGTGCGCCTTCCGGGGTCGGCGCGCGGGCCCCGGGACCGGCTCGTCGGCAGGGGGGTACGGGGGCGGGCTGGTGTCACTCACTGGTTCAGCATTATCCCAGACCGGAGGGGACAACCGGCTCTCCCGGCGCGCCGCCCGTCGCCCGTTCGGAGTCCAGGGCCGCCTGCAGGAACACCACGGCGGCCGCCTGGTCGATCGCGGAGCGGCCCTTCCGGCTGTTCACCCCGGCGGCGCGCATCTGCGACCCGGCCGCCACCGTGCTCAACCGCTCGTCGACCAGCCGCAGCGGGCAGGGCAGGGCCGTCGCCAGTCGCTCGGCGAACTCCCGCACGATCCGGGCCGCCTCCCCCTCGCGCCCGGACAGCCCCCGGGGCAGCCCGAGGAGGACCTCCAGCACGTCGTGCTCCACCGCGAGCGCGGCGAGCCGCTCGACGTCCCCGGCCCCCCGGCGGACGGTCTCCACCGGGAACGCCAGCAGCCCGGACGGGTCCGACGCCGCCACCCCGATCCGGACCGACCCCAGGTCGACCGCGAGCCGAACTCCGGTCCGCACCTTCACCCCTCCCCGGGATGACGTCCCGCCGAGGGGCGTGTCAGCCCTCCGGCGGGCCGACAGGCGCCCGTGCGGGACGTCATCCCGCGGTGTCGGCGACGGCCTTGGCGACCGCGGCGAGGGCGTCGTCGATCTTCGAGGCGTCCTGGCCACCGCCCTGGGCGACGTCGTCCTTGCCGCCACCGCCGCCGCCGAGGACCCCGGCGGCGACCTTGACCAGCGCGCCGGCCTTGAGCCCGCGGGCCCGGCCGGCCTCGTTGGTGGCGATCACCAGCGCCGGCCGGCCGTTCGCGGCCGCGACGGCGACCACGACCGACGGACGGGACTCGCCGATGCGGCCGCGGACGTCGAGGACGAGCTTGCGCAGGTCGTCGGCCTTGGTCTCGTCGGGCAGGCGGGTGCCGACGTAGGCGACGCCGTTGACGTCGGTCGGGTTCGCCGCGAGCTCCCCGGCCGCGGCCAGCACGGCCCCGGCGCGGACGCCCTCGAGCTCCTTCTCGACTTCCTTAAGGCGGGCGAGCACGCCGGCGATCCGGTCGGGCAGTTCCTCGGGCCGGGCCTTGAACGTGTCCGCCAGCTGCGAGACCAGCACGTGCTCGCGGGCGAGGAACCGGTAGGCGTCGGTGCCGACCAGCGCCTCGACGCGGCGCACGCCGGCGCCGATCGAGGACTCGCCGAGCAGTTTGATCAGGCCGAGCTGGCCCGAGCGCGCGACGTGGGTACCACCGCAGAGCTCGCGGGAGTAGTCGCCGACCGAGACGACGCGGACGGTGTCGCCGTACTTCTCGCCGAACATGGCGATGGCGCCGGAGCGCTTCGCCTCCTCCTGGCTCATCAGCTCCGCGACGACCGGGTGGTCCTCGATCAGGACCTGGTTCACGCGGTCCTCGACGTCGGCGAGGACGGACGAGGGCACCGCGGTCGGCGAGGAGAAGTCGAAGCGGAACCGGCCGGCGGAGTTCTCGGAACCCGCCTGCGCCGCGGTCTCCCCCAGCGCCTCGCGCAGACCCTTGTGGACCAGGTGCGTCGCGGTGTGGGAGCGGGAGATCGCGCCACGGCGCGCCACGTCGACCTCGGCACGGACGCTCTCACCGACCGTCACCTGACCCGCAATCACGCGGGCCCGGTGCACGATCAGGCCGGTGAGCGGCGACTGCACGTCGTGCACCGCGATGCGCGCACCGTTGGCGGTCACAATCACGCCCTGGTCGGCGAGCTGGCCACCGCCCTCGGCGTAGAACGGGGTGCGGTTGAGGACGACCTCGACCTCGTCGCCCTCGCTCGCGGCCGGCACCGGGGTGCCGCCGGCGATCAGGCCGAGGACGCTCGCCTCGGAGACGACCTCCGTGTAACCGAGGAAGTCGACCGGCGAGCCGGCCGCCGCCAGCGCGTCCCGGTAGACCGAGACGTCGACGTGGCCGGTCTTCTTGGCCTTCGCGTCCGCCTTGCCGCGGGCGCGCTGCTCGGCCATCAGACGCGTGAACGCCTCGCGGTCGACCTCGATGCCCTGCTCCGCCGCCATCTCCAGCGTCAGGTCGATCGGGAAGCCGTAGGTGTCGTGCAGTGTGAACGCCTGCTCGCCGGAGAGCTTGGTCGATCCGGCCTTCTTCGTCTCGGCGACCGCGGTGTCGAGGATCGTCGTCCCCGCGCGCAGCGTCCGCAGGAACGCCGCCTCCTCGGCCTCCGCAACCGCGTGGATGCGGCTCGCCTCGGTCAGCAGCTCGGGGTACTGCGGCGCCATCGCCGCGATCGTCGCGTCGATCAGCTCGCGCATGTTGGTCTCGGGCCCGCCGAGGATCCGCATGTTCCGCGTGACGCGGCGCATGATCCGGCGCAGCACGTAGCCGCGGCCCTCGTTGCCCGGGGTGACGCCGTCACCGATGAGCATCGCCGCGGTCCGCGAGTGGTCCGCGATGACGCGCAGCGAGACGTCCTTGCGCTCGTCCTGGCCGTACTTGACGCCGGTGAGTTCGGTGGCGCGGTCGAGGATCTTCCGCGTCGTGTCGATCTCGTAGATGTTCTCGACGCCCTGCAGGATCGCGGCCATCCGCTCGCAGCCCATGCCGGTGTCGATGTTCTTCGCCGGCAGGTCGCCGTGGATGTCGAAGTCGACCTTCGTGCGGACCTCGGACAGCTCGGACTGCATGAAGACGAGGTTCCAGACCTCGAGGTAGCGGTCCTCGTCCGCGACGGGCCCGCCCTCCTTGCCGTACTCCGGGCCGCGGTCGAAGTAGATCTCCGAGCACGGGCCACCCGGGCCGGGGACGCCCATGTGCCAGTAGTTGTCGGCCAGGCCGCGGCGCTGGATGCGCTCGAGCGGGACCCCGACGCTCTTGTGCCAGATGTCGATGGCCTCGTCGTCGTCCTGATAGACCGTCACCCAGAGGCGGTCCCCGTCGAAGCCGTACCCGCCGTCGGCGACCGAGGACGTCAGCAGTTCCCACGCCAGTGGGATCGCGCCGGCCTTGAAGTAGTCGCCGAACGAGAAATTGCCCGCCATCTGGAAGAACGTCGCGTGCCGGGTCGTCTTGCCGACCTCGTCGATGTCCGGGGTCCGGACGCACTTCTGCACGCTCGTCGCCCGCTTCCACGGCGGCGTCTGCTCGCCCAGGAAGTACGGCTTGAACGGCACCATGCCGGCCGGCACCAGCAGCAGCGTCGGGTCGTCGGCGATCAGCGAGGCCGACGGGACGATGGTGTGCCCGTTCTTCTCGAAGAACTTCAAGAAGCGGTTGCGGATGTCAGCGGAGTCCATGGGAGCCAGTTCCTGTGAGCGTGTCTGCGTCGTTCGAGGGCGCCGGATCGAGGGTACGTGGGCGACGCGCCGACCCTCGACGCAGTAACTCCCGGTCGAGGATCAGCGCGCGGTAGCTCGCGAGCCCGGCTCGGGCTCCAGGTCGTCGTTCAGCCCGAAGGCGTCGCGGATCTCGTCCTCGCGGTCCCACATCGCCTCGCGGACGTCCATCCCGAACTGCCGGATCGCGTCCCCCAGGTCGGTGATGCTCTCCGCCAGACGGTCCGAGATCCCCGCCGGCGTCAGCTGCTCCAGGGCGCGCGAGGCCTTCCGCGTCACCATCACCCCGGCCGCGACGCCCAGGCCGGTCCAGAACAGGCGCTTCACTTCGACGCCGTCCGTCGTGCCTTGCCGGCGGCCTTCGCCGAGCGCCGCTTCCCGCGGCGCTTGCGGTGCGCCTCACGGCGCATCTCGTCCCGGACCCGCTTCTGGACCTCGCGCTGCTTCTTGGTCCCCATCGCCCGGCGCACGCCGTAGGTGAACGACACCGCCTTGATCAGCGGGTTCCCCATCCCGACCGTGGCGATCGCCGTCAGGGCCTTCGCGTTCCGCGTGATCGAGGAGACGTTGTCGGTGATTTGCTCCACCGACGCCAGCGTCACGTTCGTCGTCGCGACCGTCGCCGTCACCTCGGTGAGCACCGGGACGGTCGAGTCCCCGACCTCGCCGACGACCCGCGTGAGCTCCTTGAGCGCCCCACCGAGCTTGAGGAGCACGTACGACAGGAACAGGACGAGGACCGCCCACGCCACGGCCACGATCAGGCCCGCGAGCTCTCCAGCTGACACCTGGGTCCGCCTTCCTCTGGTTCGACGGCGACCTTATCGGGAGCTTCCGGACCCCGCCGGGGGTGCCCCGGGCGCCCACCCCGGGTCAGCCCGCATCGCCCCGGAGGATGGCGCGCAACCGCGACAGCCGGTCGGACAGGCCACGCTCGGCGCCGTTGTCGGTCGGCGCGTAGTAGTCCTTCCCGTGGACGGCGTCGGGGGCGTACTGCTGCTCGACGACGCCGTGGGGGTAGTCGTGCGAGTACTTGTAGCCCTTGCCGTGGCCCATGCCCTTCGCGCCGGGGTAGTGCGAGTCCCGCAGATGGCTCGGGACCGGGCCCGCGACCCCGGCCCGCAGGTCGGCCACCGCGGCGCCCAGAGCGGTCGTGACCGCGTTGGACTTCGGCGCCAGGGCCAGGTGGACGGTGGCGTGCGCCAGGTTCAGCTGAGCCTCCGGCATCCCGATCAGCTGCACCGCCTGGGCCGCCGCCACCGCCGTCGGCAGCGCGGTCGGATCGGCCATGCCGATGTCCTCGCTCGCGAGAATCACCAGCCGGCGGGCGATGAACCGGGGGTCCTCGCCGGCCTCCACCATGCGCGCCAGGTAGTGCAGCGCGGCGTCGACGTCGCTCCCCCGCAGTGACTTGATGAACGCGCTGATGACGTCGTAGTGCTGGTCCCCGTCCCGGTCGTAGCGCGCCGCGGCCTGGGCGACCGCGTGCTCGACGAGCTCGAGCGAGACCTCCGTCTGCTCCAGGTCCAGGGCGGCCCCGGCGGCGGCCTCCAGCGCCGTCAGCGCGCGGCGGGCGTCGCCGCCGGCGATCCGGAGCAGGTGCTCCCGCGCCGCCGGCGCCAGCGTCACCGCGCCGGCCAGGCCGTGCGCGGCGGTCAGCGCCCGGTCGATCAACACGCCGACGTCGGCATCGGTGAGCGGCCGCAGCGTCAGCAGCAGCGATCGCGAGAGCAGCGGCGAGATCACCGAGAAGTGCGGGTTCTCGGTCGTCGCGGCGACCAGGGTGACGGTCCGGTCCTCCACCCCGTGCAGCAGCGAGTCCTGCTGCGCCTTCGAGAACCGGTGCACCTCGTCGAGGAACAGGACGGTCTCCGGGCCCCCGACCGAGAGGTCCTTCTTCGCGGCGGCCAGGGCGTCCCGGACGTCCTTCACCCCGGCCGTGACCGCGGAGAGTTCCACGAACTTGCGGCCGGTCGCCGCGGAGATGATGCGGGCCAGCGTCGTCTTCCCCGTCCCGGGCGGGCCCCAGAGCAGCACGGACGACGGCGCCGCCGGTCCCGACCTCCCCGCACCGTCGACGAGACGCCGCAGCGGAGCCCCCGGGGCCAGCAGGTGGTCCTGACCGACGACGTCGTCGAGCGTCCGCGGCCGCATCCGGGCCGCCAACGGCGCGGGCCGGTGCGCCCGCCCCGCGGACTCGAACAGGGTCTCCGGTTCGCTCACGCCGCCGACCTTAGTTCGCGCCGGGCGTTAGGCCGCTCGGGTGACGCCCGGTATCGCCGCGCGCGGGCCCGGGTATGCGGCGGGCGTGAGCGGGTCCATCCGGCCGGGCCGCGTTCCCGTCGCGGCCGCCGCCGTTGCCCTCGTCGTGGGCATCGTCGGCGGCCTCGGCGCGGGAACGGTCTCGGCGCGCGCCCGGTCCGAGCCGGCCCCGGCGGCGGATCCCACCCGGCCCGTCTCGGACTGGGCCGAGGCGAGGGTGACCTGCCGCTTCCAGCAGGTCGGCGACCCGGTTCGGCTGACCGGCGCGCCCGGGTCGGTCGCGGTCGCCCGCGGGACCTGGCGCCCGGGGACCTGCCCGGTCCCGCAGGCGAAGGTGAAGGTCCGGCTCCAGGCCCGGCATGACGGCGACTGGTACGACATCGAGGACACCGCCGGCCTCGTCCGCAGCGGCACCCGGGTCCAGGCCACCTTCGACTGTCACAACACGCTCGCCACGAAGTGGCGCAGCGTCGTCGACGTCGACCTGCCCGACGCCGCCGACGACCCGCAGCAGTTGATCACCCCGGCCCGGACCCTGAAGTGCTGTCCGGACCCGGCCGAGCTCAGGCGGAGCCGGCGGGCCTGACCCGCCCGCCGCGCAGCCGAGCGACCGTCAGGCCGGCGGCGGCGCGTCGATGCCGGCGTCCTTGCGCTGGGCCGGCGTGATCGGCGACGGGGCCCCGGTGAGGGGGTCGCCACCCGAGGCGGTCTTCGGGAACGCGATGACGTCGCGGATCGACTCGGCGCCGGTGAGCAGGGCGCACATGCGGTCGAGGCCGAGCGCGATACCGCCGTGCGGCGGCGGACCGAACTGGAAGGCCTCCAGGAGGAACCCGAACTGGTCCTCCGCCTGGTCCTTCGTCAGCCCGATGAACTCGAAGACCCGCGACTGGACGTCGCTGCGGTGGATACGGATCGACCCGCCGCCGAGCTCGGTGCCGTTCAGGACGATGTCGTAGGCGTCCGAGAGCGCGTGCTCGGGGTCGGTGTCGAAGGTGTCGACGTACTCGGGCGTCGGCGAGGTGAACGGGTGGTGCACGGGGCTCCACCCACCGGCGGTGGTCTTCTCGAACATCGGCGCGTCGACGATCCAGACGAACTCCCAGCGGGAGGTGTCGATCAGGTCGCAGCGGCGGCCGATCTCGAGGCGGGCCGCGCCCAGCAGCGCCAGCGTCGCGGTGCGCTCGCCGGCGCCGAGGAAGATGCAGTCGCCCGGGTTGGCGCCCACGGCCGCGACGAGACCGTCGCGCTCGGCGTCGGACAGGTTCTTCGCGACACCGCCGAGCGTCCCGTCCTGACCCACCGTCACGTACGCGAGGCCCTTGGCCCCTCGGGCCTTGGCCCAGTCCTGCCAGTTGTCGAGCTCGCGTCGGGTCTGCGCGGCACCGCCGGGCATGACGACCGCACCGACGTGCTCGGCCTGGAACACCCGGAACTCGGTGCCCTGGAAGTACTCGGTCAGGTCGACCAGCTCGCACCCGAAGCGCAGGTCGGGCTTGTCCGACCCGAATCGGCGCTCGGCCTCGTGCCAGGTCATCTGCGGGATCTCGGCCGGGATCTCGTAACCCACGAGCTCCGACCACACCGCGCGGAGCACCTTCTCGGTGACGGCGCGGACGTCGGCCTGCGTGCAGAACGACATCTCGACGTCCAGCTGGGTGAACTCCGGCTGGCGGTCGGCGCGGAAGTCCTCGTCCCGGAAGCAGCGCGCGATCTGGTAGTACCGCTCCAGGCCGGCCACCATCAGCAGCTGCTTGAACAGCTGCGGCGACTGGGGCAGCGCGTACCAGGTACCCGGCTGCAGACGCACCGGCACGAGGAAGTCGCGCGCACCCTCCGGCGTGGACCGGGTCAGGTACGGGGTCTCGACGTCGAGGAAGCCCTCGGACTCCATCACCGACCGGATGATGTGGTTGACCTTCGACCGCAGCCGCATGTTCTCGGCCATCGTCGTGCGGCGCAGGTCGAGGTAGCGGTACTTGAGCCGCGCCTCCTCGCTGATGTTGCCCACGCCGTGGTCGTCGATCGGGAACGGCAGCGGCGCCGCCTCGGAGAGGACGACCACCTCGCTCGCGATGACCTCGATCTCGCCGGTCGCGAGGTTCGGGTTCGCGTTGCCCTCCGGCCGCAGGGAGACCTCGCCGGTGATTTTGAGGCAGTACTCGTTGCGCAGCCCGTGCGCGACCGACTCGTCCCGGACGACGACCTGGACGACGCCCGAGGCGTCCCGCAGGTCGAGGAAGGCGACCCCGCCGTGGTCCCGTCGGTGCGCGACCCAGCCGGCCAGCGTGACGGTGGTGCCGGCGTCGCTCGCGCGCAGCGAGCCCCCGGTGTGCGTGCGGATCATCGGGCTACATCCCACGGTTGGGGCCGGCCAGCGGAGCTGCCTCGGCCAGGTACGGGTTGGTGGCACGCTCGTTGCCGATGGTCGTCGCCCCGCCGTGACCGGGCAGGACGATCGTGCCGTCGTCGAGCGGCAGGATCTTGCGGGCCAGACTGTCGAGCATCTGCTCGTAGCTGCCGCCGGGCAGGTCGGTCCGCCCGATCGAGCCCTGGAACAGGACGTCGCCGGAGAGCAACACCTGCTCGGGGACCGCCCACTGCCCCGCGTCGGGGTCGGGCGGCAGCCGGAACATCACGGACCCCCGGGTGTGGCCGGGTGCGTGGTCCACGGTGAACGTCAGCCCCGCCAGCTCGAGCGTCCCCCCGTCCGTCAGCAGCTTCACGTCGTCGGGCTCGGTGTAGGTCCGTCGCCCGCCGAACAGCTGGTCGAGCGACATCGACAGGGCCTTGCCCGGGTCGTGCAGCAGTTCCTCGTCGTCGGGGTGGATCCAGGCCGGAATCCCTCGCGCGCCGCAGACGGGCTGCACGGAGAACGTGTGGTCGAGGTGCCCGTGCGTGAGCAGGACGGCCACCGGCTGGAGCTTGTGCTCCGCCAGGACGGCGTCCAGCTGCGGGACCACGTCGATCCCGGGATCCACGACGACGCACTGCTCCCCCGGCGCCGGAGCCAGGACGAAACAGTTGGTCGCGAACATCGCGGACGGGAACCCCGTGACGAACAAGCGACCTCCCCAGCGGATCTGACGCCGCGAGACTACCCGTGCGGGCGTGTCGCCCCGCCGCGTGCGGTGCGGGAGGCCCGGAGCCCTCTTATCTAGACTGTGCGACGCCGACGCCGCGAAACGAGCGGGGATCGATCACAGCGCAAGGACCGACGAGGAGCAGTGCGTGGCCGGGCAGGGGAAGAAGACCAGCGCCGAACGGCGGCGTGAGCTGCAGGCACAGCGCCGCGCAGCAGCCGCCGCGGCGGCACGCAAGCGCCGGATGCGCATGATCGCGGGCTTCACCGCCGTGGTCCTGGCGGGTGGTGCCATCGTCGGCGCCGTCATCGGGCTGAAGCAGCTCTTCGACGACGACTCGACGGTCGCCGCCGAGGCGACCCCGACCCCGTCGCCGACGCCGGAGCCGGCCCCTGAGGGCTTCGCGAACTGCACGTACACGCCGGACGGCCCGGGCTCCAAGGAGGTCGACCCGCCGCCGAGCCTGGCCGTCGCCAAGGGCAAGTTCACGGCCCAGCTGATGATCAACAACAAGCCGGTGGTGATGGAGCTCGACGCCGCGAAGGCACCGTGCGCCGTGAACAACTTCGTGCACCTGGTGAAGAACAAGTACTACGACAACACCGAGTGCCACCGGGAGCTGAACAGCCCGGGCACCTACGTGCTGCAGTGCGGCGACCCGGACGCCACCGGTCGCGGCGGCCCCGGCTGGTCGTTCCCCGACGAGAACCTCGACGGCGCGACCTACGAGGCCGGTGTCGTGGCCATGGCGAACGCCGGCCCGAACACCAACGGCAGCCAGTTCTTCATGATGTTCAAGGACTCGGACTTCCAGCCGGACTACGTGCCGTTCGGCAAGATCGTCTCCGGGCTGGACGTGCTGACCGAGATCGCCAAGGCCGGCACCAAGGTCAACCCGGACACCGGCGCGAACGACGCTCCGAAGAACAAGGTCAAGCTGAACAAGGTGACGATCACCAAGGAGCCGAAGGTCGCCTCCCCGAGCCCGAGCCCGACGGCCTCGAGCACGCCGAAGGCGACCAGCAGCCCCAAGGCGACCAGCACCCCGCGCTCGACCCCCAAGGCGAGCAGCACCCCGAAGGCGACGAGCACCCCGTAGCTTCGGCTGCACCACAGCCGGACCACAGCCGGCGACGGCGAGGAGGAACCGTGACTGAGACGCCCGAGCAGGTCGACGGCGATCAGCCCGGTGACGTGACACCCGCACCGGCGGCCGACGTCCCGACCCCGGCGGAGGTGCCGGCGGCGACGACGCCGCCGGTCGACCGGTCGGCGTGGGGGTACGTGGACGCGGAGGGGACGGTCTTCGTCCGGACCCCGGCGGGCGACCGGGCCATCGGGTCCTGGCAGGCCGGGACGCCCGAGGAGGCGCTGGAGTTCTACGGCCGCCGCTACGACGGGCTGGTCGTCGAGCTCGACCTGCTCGAGCACCGCATCCGCGAGACCGACGTCCCGGAGAAGGAGGCCCGCAGCGCGATCGAGCGCCTCAAGGCCTCGCTCGTGGACGTCGCCGCGGTCGGTGACCTCGCCCTGCTCGACACGCGCGTCGCCGCGCTGGAGGAGCTCGCCAAGGAGCGGGCCGTCGTGGCGCGGGCCGCTCGTGCGGCGGCGCAGGCCGAGGCGCGCGCGCTCAAGGAGCGCATCGTCGCCGACGTCGAGGCGATCGGCGCCGGGACCGAGTGGCGCGTCGGCGGCGACCGGATCCGCGCGCTGCTCGACGAGTGGAAGGCCGCGCCCCGGCTGGACCGCAAGTCCGACGACGAACTCTGGTCGCGGTTCTCCGCGGCCCGCTCGCAGTTCAGCAAGCGTCGCAAGGCGCACTACGCCGAGCTGTCCGCGACCCGGAACGCCGCCAAGGCCGCCAAGGAGGCACTGGTGGCGAAGGCCGAGTCGCTCGCGACCTCGACCGACTGGGGCGCCACGTCCGACGCGTTCCGCAACCTGATGAAGGAGTGGAAGGCCGCCGGTCGCGCCGCGCGCGACGTCGACGACGCCCTGTGGGAGCGGTTCAAGGCCGCGCAGGACCAGTTCTTCTCGGCCCGCAACGCGACGTTCGCCGCCAAGGACGCCGAGCTGGCCAACAACGCGAAGGCCAAGGAGGCCCTCGTCGAGGAGGCCGAGCGGCTGCTCCCGGTCACCGACGCCGCCTCGGCCCGCAAGGCGCTGCGGGGGATCCAGGAGCGCTGGGACAAGATCGGCTCGCTCCCCCGCGACTCCCGCGGCCGGATCGAGGGTCGGCTGTCCGCGGTCGAGTCCGCGGTCCGTGAGGCCGAGGACCTCGTCCGCCAGCGCAGCAACCCCGCCGCCAAGGCGCGCGCCCAGGAGACCGTCGACTCCCTCCTCGCCGCCATCGCCAAGTACGAGAAGCAGGCGGAGAAGGCCCGGGCGGCCAACAACGCCAAGGCCCTCGCCGACGCGGAGGCCGCCGTGGCCGCGCGCCGGGAGTGGCTGGTCGAGGCCGAGAAGCTCCTCGCCGAGTTCATCTGATCGACGCCGGGGGCCCTGCGGCCCTGGCGCCGACGACCCGTCAGTTCCGGGGCAGGGTGAGGATCTCCGCGCCGTCCTCCGTGATCGCGATCGTGTGCTCGCTGTGGGCGGTGCGGCAGCCGGTGGCGCTGCGGAGCGTCCAGCCGTCGTCGTCGAAGACGAGTTCGTCGGTGTCCGCCATCACCCACGGCTCGAGCGCGAGCAGCAGGCCGGGGCGCAGCCGGTAGCCACGGCCCGGTTCGCCGATGTTCGAGATGTGCGGGTCCTGGTGCATGGTCGTCCCGACGCCGTGGCCGCCGAACTCGGTGTTCACCGGGTAGCCCGCGCCGCTCAGGACGGCCCCGATCGCGAAGGAGATGTCGCCGACGCGCGCGTCCGGCTTCGCGGCCGCGATCCCCGCCGCGAGGGCCCGCTCGGTCGCCTCGATCAGCGCGACCTCCGCCGGTGGCCGCCGGTCCCCCACGTGGAAGCTGATCGCCGAGTCGGCGACCACGCCTCCGAGGGAGACGGCAAGGTCGAGCGAGAGCAGGTCGCCGTCGGCGAGCGTGTAGTCGTACGGCCGGCCGTGCAGCACCGCGTCGTTGACCGATGTGCAGATGTAGTGCCCGAACGGACCGCGCCCGAACGAGGGCGCGTAGTCGACGTAGCAGGAGACGGCGCCGGCGTCGAAGATCATCTCCTTCGTCCAGGCGTCGATCTCGAGGAGGTTGACGCCGACCGCCGCACGGCTGCGGACGGTCTGCAGGATGTGCGCGACCAGGGCACCGGTCTCCCGGGCGCGCGCGATCTCGGACGGGCTGAGGATCTCGATCATGCGGTCAGGTCCGTGCTTTCGGAGTTCAGGGCGTTCAGGAGCCGGAGCCGTTGTTGGTGCCGGTGACGCGGTAGGCGTCGAAGACGCCGTCGATGCCGCGCACCGCCTTGAGGATGTGGCCCAGGTGCTTCGGGTCGCCCATCTCGAAGGTGAACTTGCTGATCGCGATCCGGTCGCGCGTGGTCGCCACGGTCGCGGACAGGATGTTGACGTGCTGGTCGGACAGCACCCGCGTGATGTCCGAGAGCAGGCGGGCGCGGTCGAGCGCCTCGACCTGGATCGAGACCAGGAACACCGACGAGGACGTCGGGGCCCACTCGACCTCGACCATGCGCTCGGTCTGCGTGCCGATCGAGGCGACGTTCGTGCAGTCCGTGCGGTGCACCGAGACGCCGCTGCCGCGGGTGACGAATCCGAGGATCTCGTCGCCCGGCACCGGGGTGCAGCAGCGCGCGAGTTTCACCCACACGTCGTCGACGCCCTTGACCACGACACCGGGATCGCCGTGCGGGCGGATCTTGCCGCGGGCGCGCGTCGGTGTGGTGGCCTCCGCGACGTCCTCGGTCGTGGAGTCGGTGCCGCCGAGGGACTGCACGAGCCGCTGCACGACCGCCTGCGCGGAGTTGTGGCCCTCGCCGACCGCGGCGTACAGCGCGGAGATGTCGGCGAGGCGCATCTCGTGCGCGATGGCGGTGAGCGACTCCGAGGTCAGCAGGCGCTGGATCGGCAGGCCCTGCTTGCGCATCGCGCGGGCGAGCTGTTCCTTGCCCCGCTCGATGGCCTCCTCGCGGCGCTCCTTCGAGAACCACTGCTTGATCTTGTTGCGGGCCCGCGGGCTGGCGACGAAGTCGAGCCAGTCCCGGCTCGGCCCTGACCCCGAGCCGGTGCCCTTGGCGGTGAGGATCTCGACCACGTCGCCGTTGGCGAGCTTGCTCTCCAGCGGGACGAGACGGCCGTTGACCCGCGCGCCGATGCAGCGGTGGCCGACCTCGGTGTGGACGGCGTAGGCGAGGTCGACCGGCGTCGAGCCCAGGGGCAGCGCGATCGCGTCACCGGCCGGGGTGAAGACGTACACCTCGGCGGTGCCGAGGTCGAAACGCAGCGTCTCGAGGAACTCGCCGGGGTCGGCGGTCTCCTTCTGCCAGTCGAGCAACTGACGTAGCCACAGCATGTCCTCGCCGGCGCTCTTCTCGCCGCTCGTGGCCGCCAGGGTGCCCGGCGCACCGGACTGGTCGCCGTTCACCTCGGCCTTGTACTTCCAGTGCGCGGCGACGCCGTACTCGGCGCGGCGGTGCATCGCGTGCGTGCGGATCTGCAGCTCGACGGGCTTGCCCTCCGGACCGATCACCGTCGTGTGCAGCGACTGGTACATGTTGAACTTCGGCATCGCGATGTAGTCCTTGAACCGGCCCGGGACCGGGTTCCACCGCGCGTGCACGGCGCCGAGGGTCGCGTAGCAGTCACGGACCGACTCGACGAGGATGCGAATGCCGACGAGGTCGTAGATGTCGGCGAAGTCGCGACCGCGCACGATCATCTTCTGGTAGATCGAGTAGTAGTGCTTCGGACGCCCCGTCACGCGCGCCTTGATCCGGGCCGCCTTGAGGTCGGCGTCGACCTGGTCGATGACGACGGCGAGGTAGTCGTCGCGGGACGGCGCGCGGTCGGCGACCAGGCGCACGATCTCGTCGTACATCTTCGGGTACAGCGTCGCGAACGAGAGGTCCTCGAGCTCCCACTTCACGGTGTTCATACCGAGGCGGTGGGCCAGCGGCGCGTAGATCTCGAGCGTCTCGCGCGCGGTGCGCTCCTGCTTCGCCTGCGGCATGTAGCGCAGCGTCCGCATGTTGTGGAGCCGGTCCGCGAGCTTGATGACGAGCACGCGGATGTCGCGCGCCATCGCGATGACCATCTTGCGGACGGTCTCGGCCTGGGCCGCGTCGCCGTAGTGGACCTTGTCGAGCTTGGTGACGCCGTCGACGAGCGAGGCGATCTCCGAGCCGAAGTCCGCCGCGACGGCCTCGAGCGTGTAGTCCGTGTCCTCGACGGTGTCGTGGAGCAGGGCCGCGCACAGGGTCGGCGGCTCCATGCCGAGCTCGGCGAGGATCGTCGCGACCGACAGTGGGTGGGTGATGTACGGGTCGCCCGAGCGGCGGAGCTGGCCGCGGTGGCACTCCTCTGCGACCTGGTAGGCCCGCTCCAGGATCCGGAGGTCCGCCTTGGGGTGCGACTGCCGGACGCTGCGGAACAGCGGCTCCAGGACCGGGTTGCCCGAGGGCGCCCGCGTGCCACCGAGACGCGCCAGCCGCGCCCGCACGCGGCGGGTGGGCGGTGGGGCGTCCGGCGTCGTGGTGGGTACCGCCGGGTCGCTCATCAATTCATGTTAACGGTGTTGAGCGGCGCCGTCTTACCGCTGATCAGACGCCCTGGAGCGAGGTCAGCGGCAGGTCGGGCAGCCGCTCCCGGCCGCCGAGGGCCCCCAGCTCGAGGGCCACGAGCGCCCCGACCGGGATCGCGCCGGCCTCCCGGACCAGCTGGGCGGTCGCCGCGAGCGTCCCGCCGGTCGCCAGGACGTCGTCGACGATCACCGCCCGGGCGCCGGGCGTGAGGGCGTCGGTGTGCATGTGCAGCACCGCCTCGCCGTACTCCAGCGCGTACGCCACCGAACGGGTGGTGAAGGGCAGTTTGCCGGGCTTGCGGACCGGGACGAACCCGACGCCGAGCGCGAGTGCGAGCGGCGAGCCCAGGATGAAGCCCCGCGCCTCGATCGCGACGACGACGTCCGGGCTCATCGCCCGGGCCGCGTCGGTCAGCTCCCCCGTGACCGCCGCGAGCGCACCCGCGTCGGCCAGCACCGGGGCGATGTCCTTGAACTGGATCCCCGGCACCGGGAAGTCCGGCACGTTCCGGACCAGGGCCCGCCAGTCGGCGCCCAAGGACCTGCCTACCGCGCTGCCCACGCTCACTTCCTCTTCGGTCGCGTGTTCCGGCCGCCCCGCGGCCCGCCGCGCTTGGGCTGCACCCGCTCCCCCGGCGCTCGGGGGGTCGCGACCGCGGTCCGAGCGGGCGCCGGCTCCGGGGCGGGCTCGGTCGATCCGTCGGCGCGCCGGCCGGCCGGCGCCTTCTTGGCCAGCGCGGCCTCGCGGACGGCGACGCGCTTGGCGAGCTCCTGCATCTCCGGCTCGCGCTCCTTGAGGAACGCGACCATCGGAGTCGCGAGGCAGATCGAGGAGTACGCACCCACCGCCATGCCGATGAACAGGACGAGCGACAGGTCCTTCAGCGTACCCGCCCCGAGCAGGCCGGCACCGACGAAGAGAAGACCGCTCACCGGCAGCAGCGCGATCACCGTGGTGTTGATCGAGCGGACCAGCGTCTGATTGACCGCCAGGTTCGCGGCCTTGCTGTACGTGGACTTGTTCGTCTTCTTCAGGTCCCCGGTGTTCTCGCGGACCTTGTCGAACACGACGACCGTGTCGTAGAGGGAGTAGCCCAGGATCGTCAGCAGACCGATCACGGTGGCCGGCGTGACGACGAACCCGACGATCGCGTAGATGCCGACCGTGATGACGAGGTCGTGCAGCAGCGCGAGCAGTGCACCGATCGCCATCTTGAACTCGAAGACGATGGCGAGGTAGACCGCCACCAGCGCGAGGAAGATCAGCAGCGAGGTCAGGGCCTTGTTGGTGACGTCGTCACCCCAGCTCGGACCGACCACGTTCGTGGTGATGTCCGCGGGCGGGACGTTGAGCTCCTTGGACAGCGCCTCCGTGATCGGCTGCGCCTCCTCGGCGCTGACCGCGGTCGTCTCGATCCGGTAGCGGTCGCTGCCGAGCTTCTGAACCTTGGGTTCCTCGGCGCCCGCCCCCTCGACGATGTCGCGGACCTCGCCGACACTCGTCGTCGCGGACGACACCTCGAACACCGAGCCGCCGTCGAACTCCACGCCGAGGTCGAGCCCCCGGAAGCCCAGCCCCAGTGCGGAGACGACGAGAACCGCACAGCTGATCAGGAACCACAGGCGGCGGCGTCCGACGAAGTCGAAGGAGCGCTCGCCCCGCTGCAGCTGACCACCGAGGTCGGCAAGTCGCGACATCTCAGGCCTCCCCGCCGGCCGGCGTGGCTGCGGCCGGGCGCACGCCGAGGCTCGCCCGGTTCACCCCGGAGAACTTCTGTGCCCGGTAGAAGTACGGATGGCGGAAGGCCAGGCTGATCAGCGGCTTGGTGAAGAACACGATCACCACGACGTCGATGACCGTCATGACACCGAGGGTGAACGCGAAGCCCTTCACGTCCGCGACCGAGAAGTAGTACAGGACGCCCGCCGCGAGCAGCGAGACGAAGTTCGCCGACAGGATCGTGCGCCGCGCCCGGAGCCAGCCGTACTCGGCCGCGGTCCGCGGACTGCGGCCCTCCCGGATCTCGTCGCGCAGTCGCTCGAAGTACACGACGAAGGAGTCCGCGGTGATGCCGATGGACACGATCAGACCGGCGACGCCGGCGAGCGAGAGCCGGTAGCCCATCGCCTCGCCGAGCAGGGACACCGTGATCCAGGCCATCGCGGCCGCGACCACGAGGCCGGCGAGCGCCATCAGGCCGAGGCCCCGGTAGTAGAAGACGCTGTAGACGACGACGAGCACCATGCCGATCGCGCCGGCGATCAGGCCGCCCTTGAGCTGGTCGTCGCCGACCGTCGCCGAGATCGTCGTGATCGTGCTCTTCTCGAAGGCCAGCGGGAGCGCGCCGTACTTCAGGACGTTCGCGAGGTCCTTGGCCTCCTGCGCCTTGAAGTTGCCGGTGATCTCCGCCTGGCCGCTCGGGATCTCGTAGGTGACCCGGGGGGCCGAGTACACGACGCCGTCGAGCACGATCGCCAGCTGGTTGTTCGGCTCCCCCTGACTGGCCAGCGTCCGCGTCAGGCGGGCGAACCCCGACGTTCCGGCGCCGTCGAACTCCATCTGGACCAGCCAGTTGCCGACGCCCGCGCCCTGCGGGAGCCCCGCCTCGGCCTTGGTGACCTGCGTGCCCTGCACCTCGCTCGGACCGAGGATGTACTTGGCCGTGCCGTCCTTGTCGCACGCCACGACGACGGCGTTGGCCGGCGCCTGGTCACCACCCTGACGAGCCGCGGGGTCCAGGCAGTTCAGCGCGTTGAACTCGTCCCGGATCGCCTGCGTGATCGTCCCGGGCGCGTCTGACGCGTCGTCAGCCTTGCCGTCCTTCTTGTCCCCGTCCTTCTTGCCGTCGTCCTTCTTGCCGTCCGCCTTCGGGCTGGCCGACGGCTTGGCGGACGGGGACGGGTCGTCGGCCGCCCGCAGGGCGTCGGCGACGGCGCGGTTCGAGTCCGCGCCGGCCGAGGGCTTCGCGGACGCCTTCGGGCTCGCCGAGGCCTTCGGGGACGGGCTGGGGGTCTTGCCCAGGCCTTCCGTGAGCTCACCGAGGTCCGGCAGCCCGGTCGAGGGCGTCGGGGCGCCGAGCTGCAGCACCGGGCGGAACCGCAGCAGCGCCGTCTGGCCGACCTGGTCGACGATGCGGTTGTTGTTCTGGCCCGGGACGCTGACGACGATGTTGTCCGAGCCGAGGGTGGTGACCTGAGCCTCCGAGACGCCGAAGCCATTGACGCGCTGGCGGATGATCGCCACCGCCTGGCTCATCGCCTCACCGGTGATGCCGCCGCCCTTGCCGCCCTCGGCCTCGGGCAGGGGCTTCGCGGTCAGGGTGACGCTCGTGCCGCCGGCGAGGTCGATCGCCAACTTCGGGGTCATCGCCCCGACGCCGATCATCGTGACCAGACCGGCGATCAGCAGGGCCAGGGTCACGGCCAGCAGACGCAACGGGTTGCCGGCGCCGCGCGCCGAACCCTTGGAAGTCGACACTGTCGAAACGTCTCTCTCGTCAGTGGGACGAGGACGGGCCGGAACCCGAACCGCTCTCGTCGGTCTTCTCACCCGGCAGCGCGGTGCTCGCGGAGCCGTCGGCGCCCGCGTCCGGGTCGAGGATCTTGCCGATCGCGCCCTTGAGGAGGCGGATCTCGACGCCGGGGGCGATCTCCAGGCGCACCTCCTCCTCGTCGATCCGCGTGACCGTGCCGAAGACACCGGCAGTGGTGATGAGCTCGACGCCGGGGCGGAGGTTCTTCTCGAGGTCGGCGGCGCGGCGCGCCTGTGCCCGGCGCGGCCCGAGGATCAGCAGGTAGAACGCCGCGAAGATGAGCAGGAAGGGCAGGATCAATTCCACGGGAACGCGAGGTCCTTCCGTCACATCGGGGGCGGCACGCTGGCCCGGCCGGAGCCGCGCCGAGTCTAATCCCGCGTTCTTTGCCGCCCCGTTAACGGCGACCCGGGAGCGCCGACCGCCCCGCTCGTCTCAGGGGCTGTTGTCGAACAGCACCGGCTGGGCCGCGCTGCTTCCGCTCCCGAGCGCCCCGTTTCCCGGCGGCGGAACGAGACCAAGATGTGACCAGGCGGCGGTCGTCGCGACCCGGCCGCGGGGCGTGCGGGCGAGCAGGCCGGCGCGGACCAGGAACGGCTCCGCGACCTCCTCGACGGTCTCGGTCTCCTCGCCGACCGCCACGGCCAGGGTCGAGAGCCCCACCGGGCCGCCGCCGAACCGGCGGACCAGGGCGTCGAGCACGGCGCGGTCGAGCCGGTCCAGCCCGGCCTCGTCGACGTCGTAGAGGGTCAGCGCAGCCGCCGCCACGTCGGCGGTGACGACGCCGTCGGCCCGGACCTGGGCGTAGTCGCGCACGCGGCGCAGGAGCCGGTTCGCGATGCGCGGGGTCCCGCGCGAGCGCCCGGCGATCTCGGCGCCCCCATCCCGGTCGAGCGGGACGTCGAGCAACCCGGCGGACCGGCGCAGCACCTGCTCCAGCTCCGCGGGCGAGTAGAAGTCCATGTGGGCGGTGAACCCGAACCGGTCGCGCAGCGGCCCGGGCAGCAGGCCGGCCCGCGTGGTCGCGCCGACGAGGGTGAACGGCGGGATCTCCAGCGGGATCGCGGTCGCCCCGGCTCCCTTGCCGACGACGACGTCGACGCGGAAGTCCTCCATCGCTATGTAGAGCATCTCCTCGGCGGGGCGGGCCATCCGGTGGATCTCGTCGAGGAACAGCACCTCCCCCTCGCTGAGGGAGGACAGCAGCGCCGCGAGGTCGCCGGCGTGCTGGATCGCCGGACCGCTGGTCACGCGCAGCGGCATGCCCAGCTCCGCGGCGACGATCATCGCCAGCGTCGTCTTGCCCAGCCCGGGCGGACCGGAGAGCAGCAGGTGGTCCGGCGGCCGGTTGCGCAGTTTCGCGGCGTCGAGCACCAGCGAGAGCTGCTCGCGCACGCGCTGCTGGCCGACGAACTCCCCGAGCCGCTTCGGCCGCAGTGCCGCCTCGATCTCCTGCTCGTCGACGGCAGCCTCGGCGGCGACGAGGCTCTCGGCCCCGGCCGGGTCGTCGTGACTCTGACGTGCCATCAGGTGGCCCGGCCGAGCGTCTTGAGCGCCATCCGCAGCAGCACCGCGACCTGGGTCGAGGCGATGTCGAGACCGGTCTCCTCCGCCTCGGCCTGCACGACGTCGAGCGCCGACTCGGCCTCCCGGGCCGACCAGCCCAGGTTGAGCAGCGCCCCGTGCACCTGCTCCCGCCAGCCGGACGCCGGCGGGCCGGCCTGCGCCGGCACGGACGCCGCGGTGCCGCGAGGCGGGCCGAGCCGGTCCTTGAGCTCCAGCACGATCCGCTGTGCGCCCTTGCGGCCGATGCCCGGCACCTTGGTCAGGGCGTTGAGGTCCTCGGTCGAGACGGCCCGGCGCAGGGCGTCCGGGTCGTGCACGGCGAGCATCGCCTGCGCGAGCCGCGGCCCGACGCCGCTGACCGACATCAGCTGCTCGAAGACGACGCGCTCGTCCTCGTCGGCGAAGCCGAACAGGGTGAGCGAGTCCTCCCGCACGATGAGCGCGGCCGGCAGGTGCGCGCGTTCCCCCAGCCGCAGGTTGGCCAGCGTGTTCGGCGTGCAGCTCAGCGAGAGGCCGACGCCCCCGACCTCGACCACGGCGGCGTCCGGGCCCAGGGCCGCGACCCGCCCGGCGACGAAGCTGATCATCGCCATCCTTTCTGTGCAGAGCCCTTCGGCAGCCGGGACACGGGTACCTTCGCCGCCGCCGCCGACAGGCGGGCGTTGGCCGCCCCGCGCCACAGGTGGCAGATCGCGAGCGCGAGGGCGTCAGCGGCGTCGGCCGGCTTCGGCATGGCGTCCAGGCGCAGCAGCCGGGTCACCATGACGCCGACCTGGTCCTTGTCCGCCCGGCCGCTGCCGGTGACCGCGGCCTTCACCTCGCTCGGGGTGTGCAGGGCGACCGGGATGCCGTGCCGGGCCGCGGCGACGATCGCCACCGCCCCGGCCTGGGCCGTGCCCATGACCGTGCGCACGTTGTGCTGGCTGAAGACCCGCTCCACGGCGACGGCGTCGGGCCGGTGCGTCGCGAGCATCCGCTCCAGCTCACGCTCGACGCCGAGCAGGCGCGCTCCGATGTCGTCGGTCGGCGGCGTGCGGACCACGAACACGTCGACGAGGGAGATGGGCCGGCCCGGCTGCCCGTCGACGACGCCGATGCCGCACCGGGTCAGCCCCGGGTCGACCCCCAGTACGCGCACGCCACCTCCGCCGCCCGAACATACGTTCGGAACCAACGGTACGGTGAACCGAGCCCGATTCCGGCGCCGACGCGCCGAGGCCGGCGCGGAAGCGTCAGGCGTCGATCAGCGCGAGGACGTCGTCGCTGACGTCGAAGTTCGCGTAGACGTTCTGGACGTCGTCGAGGTCCTCGAGGGCCTCGATCAGGCGGAAGACCTTGCGGGCACCGTCCTCGTCGAGCGGGATGGTCATGCTCGGGAGGAAGTTGGCGTCGGCGGAGTCGTAGTCGATCCCCGCCTCCTGGAGCGCGGTGCGGACCGCGACCATGTCGGTCGCCTCGCTGATCACCTCGAACGCCTCGCCGAGGTCGTTGACCTCCTCGGCGCCCGCGTCCAGCACGGCCCCCAGCACGTCGTCCTCGGACAAGTCACCCTTGGGCACGATGACGACGCCCTTGCGGGAGAACAGGTAGGCCACCGACCCGGGGTCGCCCATCGACCCGCCGTTGCGGGTGACCGCGACGCGGACCTCGGAGGCGGCGCGGTTGCGGTTGTCGGTGAGGCACTCGATGAGGATCGCCACGCCGTTCGGGCCGTAGCCCTCGTACATGATCGTCTGGTAGTCCGCGCCGCCCGCCTCGGCACCGGAGCCGCGCTTGACGGCGCGGTCGATGTTGTCGTTCGGGACCGAGGACTTCTTCGCCTTCTGGATGGCGTCGTACAGCGTCGGGTTGCCGGCGGGGTCACCGCCGCCCGTGCGGGCCGCGACCTCGATGTTCTTGATCAGCTTGGCGAACATCTTCCCGCGGCGGGCGTCGATGACGGCCTTCTTGTGCTTGGTCGTCGCCCACTTGGAATGACCCGACATGTTGCGTCTCCCGGTTGGCTCAGCTGGTTCGCACCAGGTCGACGAAGTACCGGTGCACGCGGTCGTCCCCGGTCAGTTCCGGGTGGAAGGACGTGGCCATCAGCTCGCCCTGACGGACGGCGACGATCCTATCGGCGCGGGGTTCACGGGCCAGGACCGTGACGTCCGGTCCGACCTCCTCGACCCACGGCGCACGGATGAACACGGCGTGGAACGGGCGCTCCGGCTCGGGGAGCCCGGGGGCGTCGAGGTGGGACTCGAACGAGTCGACCTGGCGCCCGAAGGCGTTGCGCCGGACCAGGACGTCCAGGCCGCCGATGGTCGGCTGGCCGTCGATCCCGTCGGCGCCGCCACCGTTGGTGAGGCGGTCGGCGAGCAGGATCATCCCCGCACAGGAGCCGTAGACCGGCAGCCCGCCCTTGATCGCGGCCCGCAGCGGCTCGAGCAGGTCGAACGCGACGGCCAACTTGACGATCGTGGTCGACTCCCCGCCCGGGAGGACGAGCCCGTCGACGCCGGCGAGCTCGGACTCGCGGCGCACCGGGAGCGCCCGGGCGCCGAGGGAGGACAGGATCCGGACGTGCTCGCGGACGTCACCCTGCAGAGCGAGGACCCCGATGCGGGGCCCGCCGGCCGGGTTCGGGCTCACCAGCCCCGCTCGGCGAGCCGGTGCGGCACGGGGATGTCGGCGACGCTGATGCCGACCATCGCCTCGCCGAGCCCGCGCGAGACCTTCGCGATGACGTCCGGGTCGTCGTAGAAGGTCGTGGCCTTCACGATCGCCTCGGCGCGCTGCGCCGGGTTGCCGGACTTGAAGATGCCGGAGCCGACGAAGACACCGTCCGCGCCGAGCTGCATCATCATCGCCGCGTCGGCCGGGGTCGCGATGCCGCCGGCGGTGAACAGGACGACGGGCAGGCGGCCGGCCTCGGCCACCTCGCGGACCAGCTCGTACGGCGCCTGCAGCTCCTTGGCGGCCACGTACAGCTCGTCGGGGCGCAGGGAGGACAGGCGGCGGATCTCCGCCGTGATCGTGCGCATGTGCGTGACGGCGTTGGAGACGTCACCGGTGCCGGCCTCGCCCTTGGAGCGGATCATCGCCGCGCCCTCGGTGATGCGGCGCAGGGCCTCGCCCAGGTTCGTCGCGCCGCACACGAACGGCACGGTGAACTGCCACTTGTCGATGTGGTGGGCGTAGTCGGCCGGGGTGAGGACCTCGGACTCGTCGATGTAGTCGACGCCGAGGCTCTGCACGACCTGCGCCTCGACGAAGTGCCCGATCCGGGTCTTGGCCATCACGGGGATCGAGACCGCCGAGATGATGCCGTCGATCATGTCCGGGTCGGACATGCGCGCGACGCCGCCCTGGGCCCGGATGTCGGCGGGGACGCGCTCCAGCGCCATGACCGCGACCGCGCCGGCGTCCTCGGCGATCTTGGCCTGCTCCGGCGTGACGACGTCCATGATCACGCCGCCCTTGAGCATCTCGGCCATGCCGCGCTTCACGCGCGCGGTGCCGTGCACAGGAGTGGTCGGGGGGTTCTCGGGGCTGGACAACGCGGGTCCTTCGTGTCGCGGTGGGGCTTGCTCCCTGATCGGCTGATCGGCGTCATTCTAGGCGCGCTGGTCAGGCACGACGTCCGCGCGGCGGCCGCGGACGACGTGACGGCCGACGCTTTCGGTTAGCGTGGCTCTGGCCGACTTGTCCATGAGCGGCAAAAATGCGTTCGCGAAATCCTGAACGCCCTGCGGCGGCGCTCCCGGCCACGGTTACCGTCGGTCCTCGGGAGTCCGCTCGGGTCCCGGTCCGTCCGACGAGAGGTTCCTGCCCCGGTGTTCGCGTCCGAGCGCAGCTTTCGCCCGGACATCGAGGGGCTCCGGGCTGTCGCCGTCCTCCTGGTCCTCTGCTACCACGCGGACCTGCTGTGGATGACGGGCGGTTTCGTCGGCGTCGACGTGTTCTTCGTCATCTCGGGCTTCCTGATCACCCGCCTGCTGTTCGAGTCCCAGCGCAAGCACGGCCGGGTTCAGTTGGTCGAGTTCTACGTGCGCCGCATGAAGCGGCTGCTCCCCGCGGCCGCGCTGGTCACGCTGTGCGTCCTGGTGGCGGCCCGGCTGTGGAGCAACTCGCTGCACGCCGAGGACATCTCGACCGACGCCGTCTTCAGCGCGCTGTACGTGATGAACTTTCACCTCGCCGCCGAGGGCGAGGACTACCTGCGCTCCGACAACGCCGCGTCCCCCCTGACGCACTACTGGTCGCTGTCGATCGAGGAGCAGTTCTACATCGGGCTCCCGATGCTCGTGCTGGCGCTGGTGCTGGTGAACCGGACCTACCGCCGCGTCGCGCTGATCGGCGCGTTGTGCCTGGTGGTGGCGGTCTCGCTGCTGCGCTCGATCACGATGACGCCGGACAACGCCGTCGACGCCTACTACTCGCTGAGCACCCGCGCCTGGGAGTTCGGGGTCGGCGGCCTGATCGCGCTGTTCGCCCCGGCGATGCTGAAGGTGCCACGGGCGGCCGCGGTCGCGGCGTCCTGGGCCGGGCTGGCGATGATCGGCGCCGCCGGCTTCCTCTTCGACGACCGCACGGCGTTCCCGGGCAGCGCGGCGCTGCTGCCCGTCCTCGGCGCGGGCCTGGTCATCGCCGGTGGCGCGCGCCGGCACACCGCCGGGGCGGAGGCGCTGCTCGGCACCACCCCGGCGCAGTGGGTCGGCAAGCTGTCCTACTCGCTGTACCTGTGGCACTGGCCGGTGCTGGTCTTCCTGCCGCTCGCCGTCGACAAGCCGCTGACCACGCAGTGGACGCTGGTGGCGGTCGCCATCTCCGTCGGGCTCTCGGTCGTCTCCTTCGTGCTCGTCGAGCGGCCGATCCGCCGGCTCTCGCTGCGCAAGCCGATCTGGCTCGCGCCGGGGCTGGGCCTGTCGGCCGCCACCGCCCTCGCGGCGGTCGTCTTCGCCGCGACCCTGCCCGCGCTGAACGGGACCGGCGAGCCCGCGGAGGCGGCACCGGTGACGACGGCCGCCGGGAAGTCCCAGGCAACGACGGTCACCGCGGCCCTGGAGGCCGGGTTGGGCGTGGAGCGGGTGCCGAGCAACCTCACGCCCCGTCTGGAGAAGGCCGAGTCCGACAACGACTACGCCAACGGCTGTCACCTCGACTTCCGCACAGTCGCCCACCCGGCGAACTGCGCCTTCGGCAAGACCGACGCCCCGGCCGCGCGCACGATGGTGCTGCTCGGCGACTCCCACGCCGCGCAGTGGTTCGCGCCGCTGAACGACCTGGCCACCGCCCGCGGGTGGAAGCTGCTCCAGCGCACCAAGTCCGCCTGCCCGGTCGCCGCCGTCACCCCGCACTCCGAGGTGCTCCGCCGCGCGTACACCGAGTGCCCCACCTGGCGGAAGGAACGGGTCGAGGAGATCGTCAAGCTGAAGCCGGCGCTCGTCGTCGTCGGCCAGGCGAACCTGAACGTCGGCGTCAAGGAGAAGGACGCCGAGTGGGCCAAGGCCACGGTCGACACGCTGACGGCGCTGCGCGCGAGCGGCGCGCTCGTCGTCGTCCTCGGCGACAACCCCACCGCCCCGCACGACCCGGTCGACTGCGTCGCGGACAACCTCAAGGACGTCCGGCGCTGCGCGTACAGCCGCGACGCCGGGTACAAGGCGACCGCGACGCGGGCGACCACCCTCGCCTCCGCGCTGCGGACCGCCGGGTTCGACCTGCTGCCGACCACCGACTGGATCTGCGCCCGCGAGAAGTGCCCGGCGATCGTCGGCAACATGCTCGTCTACCGCGACGACAACCACATCACGAAGACGTTCTCCAAGTGGCTGGCCCCGCTGCTCGAGCCGATCGTCGTCTACGCCGAGGCCCGGAGCCCCGTCGCGGCCCCCGCGCCGACGCCGACACCCGCTCCCTCACCGACCCCGGCCCCGGAGACCCCGGCATCCACCCCGGCCCCGGAGACCCCCGCGCCCACCCCGGTGCCGGAGACACCGGCGCCACCGCCGCCGACGCCGACCCCGGTCCCGACCATCGAGTCCGACGTCCCGGCGGGCGGGTCCTCGGACTGACCGTCGGCCCGGTCCTCCGTCGGGTCAGAGCACGCGCGCGAGGCACTCCGGCGGGGCGTCGTCGCACTCGAACGTCAGCGGGGGCGGCGCGTGGCCGGCCAGGCGCAGGTACCGGACGTGACGCTTCGCGCGCAGCGCCCGGGCCGCGGCGACGGCGTCGTTGTGGAAGCGCCGGGCCATCCCGACCCGGCGGGCCGCGGCCTCGAGCTCGTCGACGAGCTGACGGCCGTCGCCGGTGCTGGTGAGTTCCTCGAGCTGCTCGGGCTGGTCGAGCGCCGCGCGCAGGGCTCGTGACAGGTCACTCTCGGCCGGCGGCCGATCGTCCCCCTCGGCCTGCCGCGCGGCGTGCGCGGCGTCGGCGATGAGGAGCGCGGAGGCCGGGTCGAGCAGCCCGGAGGTGGCCAGCTCCATCGCGACCGCCGAGCGGCGCACGAGCTGGGCGTCCAGGGCGGCGCGGGAGCTGTCCACGCGGGCGTGCAGCCGGTCGAGTCGGCCCGCGGTCCAGCTCAGGTAGACCCCGGCCAGCACCAGGGCGAGGACGAACCAGAGGACGTCGGGGTGCACGGCTGCCCGCGTCAGGTGGTGGACAGCCCGACCAGGCGCGCGAGGCGCTGGGTCCGGGTGTCCTCGACGACGCCGGTGGTCCCGGCGGTCACCGTCTCGTAGACGGCGACGACGTCGGCCGCGACCTGGGCCCAGTCGTAGCGCGCCACGGCCCGGGAGGCCTCGCCGGCGAGCACGGCGCGGCGGGCGGGGTCGTCGAGGAGGTCGGCGAGGGTCGCGGCGAGGGCGTCGGCGTCCCCGACGGGGAACAGCGCGCCGCAGGTGCCGTCCTCCAGGACCCGGCGGAAGGCGTCGATGTCGCTGGCGACGACGGGCGTTCCGGCGGACATGGCCTCGGTGAGGATGATGCCGAAACTCTCGCCGCCCGTGTTCGGCGCGACGTAGAGGTCGACCGAGCGGAGCATGCGCTCCTTCGCGGGCTCGTCGACCAGGCCGAGCATCGTGACCCGCTCGCGAACCGCCGGGGACATCGCCGCGAGTGCGGCGTCGGTGTCACCGGGACCGGCGACCAGGAGTCGCAGCCCCGGCCGGGTGCGGACGAGCTGCTCCATCGCCGCGGCGAGGATGTCGAAGCCCTTGCGCGGCTCGTCGAAGCGGCCGAGGAACCCGATCGCACCGCCCTCCCCCGGCCAGCCGGGCATCGGCTCGGCGCGGGCGAACCGGGCGAGCGCCACCCCGTTGGGGATCAGCACGGGGTCGCCGCCGAGATGCTCGACCAGAGTCTGCCGGGCGGGCTCGGAGACGGCGATGCGGGCCGAGATCTTCTCCAGCGTCGGCTGCAGCACGCCGTGGGCGGCCGCCATCGCGCGGGAGCGGCCGTTGCTCATGTGGAACGTCGCGACGATCGGGCCGCTCGCCCCCCAGCAGGCCAGCGCGCTGATGCTCGGGACGGTCGGTTCGTGGACGTGCAGGACGTCGAACCCGCCGTCGCGCACCCACCGCCGGACGCGCTTCTTCGTGACCGGGCCGAACGCCACCCGGGCGACGGATCCGTTGTAGGGCACCGGAATCGCCCGGCCGGTGGGCACCAGGTAGGGCGGGAGGTCGGAGGGCTCCCCCGGCTCCGGGATCTCCGCGGGAGCGAGGACCGAGACCTCGTGGCCCAGCGCGATCAGCGCCTCGGCGAGGTCGCGGACGTGGGCCTGCACCCCACCCGGGACCTCCCAGGCGTAGGGGCAGACCAGGCCGACCCGCATCAGGCGGACCTCTCCCGGCCGGAGCCGGCGGGCTGGCGCCGTGGCGACGCAGCGTGATGACGCAGCCTCAGATCGTCGACCCACAGGCGTTGCAGCATGTGCCAGTCGGCGGGGTGGGCGCGGATCGCGGCCTCGAAGACACCCGCGAGCGACTGGGTCATCGCGGCGACGCGCTCCGGCCGGCGGCCGTGGGTCGGCTGGTGGATCTTGGGATGGATCCGCAGGTGCATGACGTCGCCGTCGTACCACTGCGTCACCGGGACCAGGCCCGCGCCGGTGCTCACCGACAGCGCCGCCGGCCCGCCCGGCATCCGCGCGGTGTGACCGAAGAACTCGACCTCGATGCCGGACTCGGTCAGGTCCCGGTCGGCAACCAGCGCGACGAGCTTGCCGTCGCGGAGCCGACGGGCCAGGGTCGCGAACACCTCGACGCCGGACGTCTTGTCGAGCGGGAGGACCTCCATGCCGAGGTTCTGCCGGTACGACACGAAGGCGTCGTAGAGCTGAGGCGGATTCAGCCGCTCCGCGACGGTGGTGAACGGCATCCCCGCGCCCACGACCCAGGCGCCGGCGTGGTCCCAGTTCGCGCAGTGCGGAAGCGCGAGGACGACCCCGACGCCGAGGTCCAGCTCGGCGCGCAGGCCCTCCTCGCCCTCGACGCGGATGCGGCGCAGGACCTCGTCGGCGTCCCACGAAGGCATCCGGAAGACCTCGGACCAGTAACGCAGGTACGAGCGCATCGCGTCCCGGGAGAGCTCCCGCACGGCCGGGGTGTCCGGCGCGACGCCGAGCACGCGGGCGAGATTGCGTTCCAGCTGGACGACCCCGCGGCCACGCCGCCGCCAGGCGACGTCGGCGGCGCGACGGAAGCCCGCCCGGGCCACCGGCTCGGGCAGGTGGCGGACAACCCGCCACCCCGTCAGGTAGGCAGCGGCGCCGACGCGTTGCGCCAGCCCGGTCACGCGGGGCCCGGGTCGGTCGCCACCGGGGCCGCGGTGTTCGCCGCCGCGGCCAGAGCCTGCTTGCGGACCATCAGCATGCGCTGGAACAGGGTGATCGTGCTGGCGACGGCGAGGATGATCAGCGCCGCCCGCTGGACGCCCGGCACACCGACGCCCTGGAAGCCGCTCGCGACGAGGATCAGCACGAGCCGGTCGGACCGCTCGGCGATGCCGACGTTCGCGGTCATCCCGAGGCCCTCGGCCCGGGCCTTGGCGTAGGAGACGACGGATCCGGCGGCCAGGTTGTACAGGCACAGCGCGCAGAGCAGGTCGTTGTCCCCGCCGCCGGCGAACCACATCGCCAGGCCACCGAAGACCGCGGCGTCGCCGAACCGGTCGAGCGTGGAGTCCAGGTACGCGCCCCAGGTGGACGACCGCTCGGTCATGCGGGCCATCAGGCCGTCGATAATGTCGGAGAAGACGAAGGCCGTGATCACCATCGTCCCCCAGAAGAACTCACCCCGGGGGAACAGGAGCAGGGCACCGGCCATCACACCGAGCGTGCCGACGATCGTCACCACGTCCGGGCTGATGCCGAGGCGCACCAGAGCGCGCGCGATCGGCGTGAAAATGCGGCCGAACAACGCTCGCGCGTACTTGTTGAGCATCGTTCTCCCGGTCCTCCGCTGCCGGGGGCAATGGTAGTCAGCGGCCCCCGGACCGCCCCGCGGGCCACGCGGGCCGCCCGGAAATCCCCCCGGACCCCCCTTGTCCCGTCCCCGAACTCGGAGGAAGCTGCCAGGACGCACGGGCGCGTGATCCGGACCGGAAACTGCCCCGAGAGCGACTTTGCGAGAGGACTGCGCGCCCCCTGGGTCACGAGGAGGTGGCGCATGGCCGACAAGTCCAACACTCCGAACGCCGGCAGGGCACCGGAGGCCGACCAGCCCGGACGCATCCGCAACGTGGTGCTGGTCGGCCACACGGGAGCCGGCAAGACGACGCTCGTGGAGTCCCTGCTACTCGCGACAGGCAATCTGACCCGGCTCGGCCGGGTCGAGGACGGCACCACCGTCAGCGACTTCGACGAGGCCGAGATCCGGCAGCAGCGGTCGGTCAACCTCTCGCTCGAACCGCTCGTGGTGAACGAGCCCGACGGGCCCATCAAGATCAACCTGCTCGACACCCCCGGGTACGCCGACTACGTCGGCGACCTGCGTGCGGGTCTCCGCGCCGCCGACGCCGCGCTGTTCATCATCTCCGCGGCCGAGGACATCGACGGCACGACCAAGATGCTGTGGGACGAGTGCGCCGCCGTGGGCATGCCCCGGGCGGTGGTCGTCACCAAGCTCGACAACGGGCGCACGAACTTCGACGGCGTCATCGCCATGTGCCAGGACGCGTTCGGCGACAACGTCCTGCCGGCGTACCTGCCGCAGCTCGGCGCCGACGGCGTCCAGACCGGTCTGGTCGGCCTGCTCTCGCAGTGCGTGTACGACTACTCGTCGGGGACGCGGAGCGAGTCGAAGGCCTCCGAGGAACTGCGGATGGAGATCGAGGACGCCCGGAACACGTTCATCGAGGGGATCATCGCCGAGAGCGAGGACGAGACCCTGATGGACCGTTACCTCGGCGGTGAGGACATCGACCTCAAGGTGTTCATCGACGACCTCGAGACCGCGGTCGCGCGCGGTTCCTTCTACCCGGTGCTGCCGGTCAACCCGATGAACGGCGTCGGGGTGACCGAGCTGCTCGAGGTCATGACCCAGGCCTTCCCGTCACCGCTGGAGCACCCGGTGCCCACGGTGACCACCATCGACGGGCAGCCCGGCCCGGCGCTGACGTGCGACCCGAACGGGCCGCTCGTCGCGGAGGTCGTGAAGACCACGTCGGACCCGTACGTCGGCAAGATCTCGCTGGTGCGCATCTTCTCCGGCACGATCCACGCCGACCAGACCGTCCACGTGTCGGGGCACTTCCTGGCGGACCGCGGCCACGACGACCACGACATCGACGAGAAGATCGGCGCCCTCACGTGCCCCTTGGGCAAGACCCAGCGCGCGATCCAGTCCGCCGTCGCGGGCGACGTGGTCGCGGTGGCGAAGCTGACGAAGGCGGAGACCGGCGACACCCTCTCCAGCAAGGAACAGCCGCTGCTCATGCAGCCCTGGACCATGCCGGAGCCGCTGCTGCCCGTCGCGGTCGTCGCGAAGTCGAAGGCCGACGAGGACAAGCTCTCCCAGGGCCTGAACCGGCTCCTGGCCGAGGACCCGACCCTGCGGCTGGAGCACAACACCGACACCCACCAGCTCGTCCTGTGGTGCATGGGTGAGGCGCACCTCGACGTTCTGATGGACCGTCTGACGAACCGGTACGGCGTGGCCGTCGACAGCGTCCCGTTGAAGGTGTCGCTGCGGGAGACGTTCGCGTCCAAGGGCGAGGGCCACGGCCGGCACGTCAAGCAGTCCGGCGGGCACGGCCAGTACGCGGTCTGCGACATCACCGTCGAGCCCCTGCCCTCGGGCTCCGGGTTCGAGTTCGTCGACAAGGTCGTCGGCGGCGCGGTCCCGCGGCAGTTCATCCCGTCGGTGGAGAAGGGCGTACGCACCCAGATGGAGCGCGGCGTCATCGCCGGCTACCCGGTGCAGGACATCCGCGTGACGCTCCACGACGGGAAGGCCCACAGCGTCGACTCCTCCGACATGGCGTTCCAGACCGCGGGCGCGCTCGCACTCAAGGACGCGGCGGAGAAGGCGCAGGTGACCCTGCTGGAGCCGGTGGACGAGGTGGCCGTTCTCGTCGCCGACGACTACGTCGGCGCGATCATGGGCGACTTCTCGACCCGTCGGGGCCGCGTGCTCGGCTCCGAACCCGTCGGGTCGAGTGGGCGGACGAAGATCCTGGCCGAGGTGCCGCAGATCGAGATCTGCCGCTACGCGATCGACCTCCGCTCCCTCTCCCACGGCACCGGCACGTTCAGCCGCAAGTACGTCCGCCACGAACCGATGCCGAGCCACATCGCGGAGAAGGTCCGCGCCGCGGAGTAGCCGCACCAGCCCCAGCGATACCACTGGGGGTGACACCCTTTCTGGCGCCAGAAAGGGTGTCACCCCTTCTTGTTACTGCGCAGTAAGGGGTGTCACCCTTTCTTCACATCGAGGGGGGCGTCAGCGCGGGGCGGGAACCTTCACCGCGGGGGCGCGGAGTCCGGCGACGGTGCGCAGGACGGCGAGCTCGGCGGGGACGGCGGCGGCGAGCTGCTCCGGGTTCGGGACGACGACCGGGTCGACGCTGAAGCCGACGTGCATCCGGCCGGCGTAGCTGGAGCACCCGATCGCGAGCGGCTGGTTGGGGCCGAGCGGGGCGAGCGGGTAGACCTCGATTATCGGGGCGCCGCCGAGGCGCAGCGGGCGCGGGACCGGGACGGTCGTGAGCAGCATGTCGAACAGCTTCGACGCGGTCTGGGCGACCGTGGGCCCCCCGAGCCGGACGACGGCCGGCGGGAGCAGGTTCGTCAGACCGGCCAGCGCGCCCGCGCCCCCCTCGGGTCCCACCGCGCGGTGCCGGCCCATCTCCTCGGAGACGGCGCGGATGCGCTCGACCGGGTCGGCGACGTGGACGGGGAGATCGAGCAGGAACGCCGAGAACGAGTTGCCCGAGCCGCTGCCGGGCTCGCGCTCACGGGCGACCGGCACGAGGGCGCGCAGGCGCAGGTCGTCGGGGCGGTAGTGGTGGTTCTGCAGCCAGGTCCGGAGCGCGCCGGCGACGACGCCGATCGCGATGTCGTTGACGCTCCCCCGCGCGACGCCGCGCAGGCCCCGCAGATCCTCGAGTGTGACGGTCGTGGTCGTGAACGCGCGCGCCGACGAGACGACGGTGTCGAACGGGAACCCCGGGCCGGCGGTGGTCATGTGGGTGATCACGCCGGTCGCGGTCGACAGCGCCCGGGCCGCGGTCCGCGCCAGAGCGGGCGGGTCGGCGAGCCCGGCCAGCGGGCCGAGCAGGCGCCGCGGGTCCAGGCCGGGCCGCGGAGTGGCGCCCGGGCCGGGCGCCGGGGCCGGGACGTGGTCGGGAGACCCGTTGTCGGAGAGGGCGTACGCCAGCCCGCCGGTGCCGAGTCCGTCGAGGAACGCGTGGTGCACCTTGAACAGGAGCCCCGCGCGTCCGTCGGCGAGGCCGTCGAGGAGGTGGACCTCCCACAGCGGGCGGTTCCGGTCGAGCTGCGTGGCCATCGTGCGCGCGACCCAGGCGTTCAGCTCCGCGGGCTCGCCCGAGCCCACCGCGTGGTGCAGACGCACGTGCTGCTCGACGCGGAAATCCGGGTCCTCGACCCAGCTCGCGCCGACCACCGGGAACAGTTCCGAGCGCAGCCGGCGGCGCAGGCGTGGGATGACGGCCGCCCGCTCGCGCAGCAGGGCGAGGAGGGTGGCCGAGTCGACGTCGGCGGCGTCGAGCACCGCAACGGCGCCGATGGTCATCGGCGTCGCGGGCGACTCCAGACTCAGGAACGAGATGTCGAGCGGACTCAGCGTCCAGGCGGCCACGGCGGCTTCCCCCCTTCCGTCGTCGTCGAGCTCAGCGTAGGACCGCGCCGTGACGACGCCGTAACAGCCGGGTGAACGTCGGCCCGATCTCACCCGGACGGGTCAGGAGCCCCAGGACGCGGTGTCGTCGGCCGGCCAGGCCTCGGTGAGCACGGTGCGGGTGTCGCCGAGGAGCTGCGGCAGCACCTTGGTGTGCCCGACGACCGGCATGAAGTTCGTGTCGCCACCCCAGCGCGGGACCACGTGCTGGTGGAGGTGCGCCGCGATGCCCGCGCCCGCCACCGTGCCCAGGTTCATGCCGACGTTGAAGCCGTGCGCCCCCGTGGCGGTGCGCAGCGCGACCAGGGCCTGCCGGGTCAACTCGGCGACCTCGGCCGACTCCGCGGCGGTCAGGTCCGCGTAGTCCGCGACGTGCCGGAACGGGACGATCATCAGGTGCCCGGGGTTGTACGGGTACAGGTTCAGGACGACGTAGGCCGACTTCCCCCGCCGCAGGATCAGGCCCTCGGCGTCGTCGAGGCTCGGGATCCGGCAGAACGGGCAGCCCGCGGCCTCGGTGCCCTCCGCCCGGTTCTCGCCCTTGATGTAGGCCATCCGGTGCGGGGTCCACAGGCGCGCGAACGAGTCCGCGATGCCGACGCCGTCCTGCTCCTCCGGCGCCGGCGCTCCCTGTTCCTGACCCCCCATCAGACCTGAATGCGGTCGCGGACCGCGGCGACGATCTCGGCGACGGCATCAGCCACCGGGACGGTGTTCTTCTGCTCGCCGTTGCGGTAGCGGAACGAGACCGCACCCGCCTCGACGTCCTCGTCGCCCGCGAGCAGCATGAAGGGGATCTTCTGCTTCTGGGCGTTGCGGATCTTCTTCTGCATCCGGTCGTCGGCCTCGTCGACCTCGGCGCGGATCCCCTGCGCCGTCAGCTGCGCCACGACCTCGCGCAGGTGCGGGACGTGCGCGTCACCGATCGGGATGCCGACGACCTGGACCGGCGCGAGCCAGGGAGGGAACGCGCCCGCGTAGTGCTCGACGAGGACGCCGAAGAAGCGCTCGATCGAGCCGAACAGCGCGCGGTGGATCATGACCGGCCGCTGGCGGGTGCCGTCGCCGGACTGGAACTCGAGCTCGAACCGCTCGGGCAGGTTGAAGTCGAGCTGGATGGTCGACATCTGCCAGGTGCGGCCGATCGCGTCCTTGGCCTGGACCGAGATCTTCGGGCCGTAGAACGCCGCCCCGCCCGGGTCCATGACGAGCTCGAGGCCCTCGGAGAGCGCGACCTCGCGCAGGACCTCGGTCGCCTCCTCCCAGTCCTCGTCGGTGCCGACGAACTTCACCGGGTCCTTCGTCGAGAGCTCGAGGTAGAAGTCGTCGAGGCCGTAGTCGCGGAGCAGATCGAGCACGAAGCGCAAAGTCGAGATCAGCTCGTCCCGCATCTGCTCGCGGGTGCAGTAGATGTGCGCGTCGTCCTGGGTGAATCCGCGGGCCCGGGTGAGGCCGTGCACCACACCGGACTTCTCGTTCCGGTACACGGTGCCGAACTCGAACAGCCGCAGCGGCAGCTCGCGGTAGGAACGCCCGCGGCTGCGGAAGATCAGGTTGTGGAACGGGCAGTTCATCGGCTTGAGGTAGTAGTCCGCGCCGTCCATCTCCATCGGCGCGAACATGCCCTCGGCGTACCAGTCGAGGTGCCCGGAGACCTCGAACAGGTGCCCCTTGGTGATGTGCGGGGTGTTGACGAACTCGTAGCCCGCCTCGACGTGCCGCTGCCGCGAGTAGTCCTCCATCACGCGGCGGATCACGCCGCCCTTCGGGTGGAAGACCGCGAGGCCGGACCCGATCTCGTCCGGGAACGAGAACAGGTCGAGCTCGACGCCGAGCTTGCGGTGGTCGCGCTTGGCGGCCTCCTCGAGCCGGGTCTGGTAGTCCTTCAGCGCATCGCGGGTGTCCCACGCGGTGCCGTAGACCCGCTGCAGCTGCGGGTTCTTCTCACTCCCCCGCCAGTACGCAGCGGCGCTGCGCATGAGCTTGAACGCGGGGATGTGCCCGGTGGTCGGGACGTGCGGACCCCGGCAGAGGTCCTTCCACGCCAGCGACCCGTCCTTGCGGTGGTTGTCGTAGATGGTGAGCTGGCCGGCGCCGACCTCGACGTTCGCGCCCTCGGCCGCCTCCCCGCCGCTGCCCTTGAGGCCGATCAGCTCGAGCTTGTACGGCTCGGTCGCCAGCTCAGTGCGTGCGTCGTCGTCGGAAACCTCGCGCCGGCTGAAGGTCTGACGCTCCTTCACCAACTCCTGCATGCGCTTCTCGAGGCGCTTGAGGTCCTCCGGGGTGAACGGGTTCTTGACGTCGAAGTCGTAGTAGAACCCGTTCTCGATCGGCGGACCGATGCCGAGCTTCGCCTCGGGGAACAGCTCCTGGACCGCCTGGGCGAGAACGTGGGCGCACGAGTGCCGGACGATCGCGAGACCCTCCGGGGAGTCGTTGCGGATGCCCTCGACCTCGTCCCCGGCGTCCACGACGTGGGTGAGGTCCCGGGCGACACCGTTCACCTTCGCCGCGATGACGGCCCGGTCCTCGGCGAACAGGTCGGCGGCCGTCGTCCCGGCCGGCACCGATCGCTGCGCTCCGGCAACGGTGATGCTGACCTCGGACACGATGAACTCCTGACCTGTTGTTCGGTGACTGGTTCGGTGCTCCCACGACGGCCGCGGGGCGGCCACCGATGCTATCCAGCGGTGATCGTCACGGCCGAGGCAGTTTCACCACACCGACGAAGAAGTCGTCGATCTGCCGGACGACCCGGATGAACTGCTCGAAGTCGACCGGCTTGGTCACGTACGCGTTCGCGTGGAGCCGGTAGCTCGAGAGGATGTCCTCGTTCGCGCCCGAGGTGGTCAGGACCACCACCGGGATGTGCGCGAGCTTCTCGTCCGCCTTGATCTCGGCGAGGACCTCCCGCCCGTCCTTCTTCGGCAGGTTGAGGTCGAGCAGGATCAGGTCGGGGTACGGGGCGTCGGCGTACTTGCCCTCCCGCCGGAGGAAGGCCAGGGCCTCCACGCCGTCGGTGACCACGTTGAGGTTGTTCTTCACCTTGTTGTCGGCGAAGGCCTCGCGCGTCATCAGCACGTCACCGGGGTCGTCCTCGACCAGCAGGACCTCGATCAGGTCGGCCACCATCACTCACACCTCTCCGTTGGCGGCTGCGATCGCGGCCGCCGTGCTGACGGGCGCCGGCTCCACCGGCAGGGTCCAGTGCACGACACTGCCCGGGGCACCGTTCCGATCGGTGTCCAGCCAGATCCGCCCACCGTGGTACTCGACGATCTTCTTGCACAGGGACAGGCCGATGCCGGTCCCCGTGTACTGATCCTTGCTGTGCAGCCGTTGGAAGATCACGAAGATCCGCTCGGCGTACTGGGGGTCGATCCCGATCCCGTTGTCCTCGCACCGGAAGTGCCAGAACTCCCCCTCGCGTTCGGCGCTGACCCGGATCCGGGCGGGCCGCTCGGGGGCGCGGAACTTGATCGCGTTGCCGATCAGGTTCTGGAACACCTGGGTCAGCAGCGCCTCGTCGCCCGGCACCGTCGGCAGCTCGCCGATCTCGATCTCGGCGCCCGCCTCCTCGCGGGTCTGGTCGAGGGCGTCCGCCGCGCGCCGGGCGACCTCGGCGGTGTCGACCGGGACCATCGCGTCGGTGAACCGACCGACGCGGGAGAAGGCGAGCAGGTCGTTGATCAGCTGCTGCATCCGCTTGGCGCCGTCGACGGCGAACTCGATGTACTGGTCGGCGCGCTCGTCGAGCTGCCCCTGGTACCGCCGTTGGAGCATCTGACAGAAACTCGCCACCTTGCGCAGCGGCTCCTGCAGGTCGTGGGAGGCGACGTAGGCGAACTGCTCGAGCTCCTCGTTGGAGCGCCGGAGGTCGTCGGCCTGCAGCGAGAGCACCTCGGCCTGGGCGCGGAGCTCGTCCTCCGCCCGACGGGCCTCGGCGAGAGCCTCGGCCAGCTGGCGGCGCATCTCCTCGACGTCGGTCCCGAGCCGGCGAATCTCGGCCGGTCCGCTGACGCTGACCGGCCGGCCGAACTCGCCGCGGGCCACGACCCGGGTCTCGCCGCCGAGCCGGTCGAGCGGGGTCAGCACGAGCCGCCGCAGCGCGAACCACACCGCGAACCCGGCGAGCACGGCGGCCGCCGCGGCCAGGAGGCCGAAGATCCGGAGCCGGCTCATCTCGTCGCTCACCCGGTCCCGGGCGAGGACGCGCTCGGTGCTGAGCGAGGCGTTGAGGTCGTCGAACTCCTGGCGGATCTCGTCGAAGCGCGCCTGCCCGACGTCCTCGTTCGGACGCTGCCCGGGCCGGCCGCTGCGGACCGCCGCGATCGCCTTGTCCGCGTACTCGGTCCGCCAGCGTTCCCCGGCCCGGTCGATCGCGTCGAGCGCCTCGGCCACCTGCGGACGGTCGCCGAGCAGCCGACGGATGTCCGCGGCGTCGGCCTCCGCGGTCCGGCGGCCCTCGGTGTACGGCCGCAGGGCGCTGTTCTCGCCCGAGAGCACGAAGCCGCGGACGCCGGTCTCCTGGTCCAGGTACGCCGCCGCAAGCGACTCGGCGCTGATACGAGCGGGTGAAATCTCGTCGACAAGTGCGTCGACGTCGTCGTTCACCCGATTCAGCTCACCGGCGACGATCGCCGCCCCGACGAGGACCAGCAGGAGAAGGACCAGGAGCACGAACCGCAGACCGGCGCGGAGGGTCCGCGGCCGCAGCCGGGCGGGGATCACGGGGCCGCCTCGCTCGCGCAGTCCGAGAGGACGAGCACGGCGAGGTCGTCGGCGAGCGCGCCGCGGTTCAACTCCCGGACGCGGTCGAGCAGCGCAGTGAGCCACTCGTCCGGCGGTCGCTCCCCCGCCCGGGCGTCCGCGAGCAGCGCCTTGAGGCCCTCGACGCCGAGCCGCTCACCGTCGGAGCCGGTCAGGCCCTCGATGAGACCGTCGGTGAACAGCATCAGCCGCCAGCCGGGTTCGAGCGAGAGCTCGCCCGGTACCCAGTGTTCGTCCTCGAGGACACCCAGCGGAGCGCCGACGGGCAGCTCGGACGCCGCTCCCCCGAGCGGAACCGGTGCCGGGTGCCCGGCGAGGTAGACCCGGGCACTGCGCCGATCGGGGGTGATGCACACCATGCAGGCGGTCGCGAAGACCTCCTCCGCGGAGCGCTCGTGGACGAGCACCTGGGCCGTCAGCGGCAGGATCCGGTCCTCGGCGGTGCCGGCCAGGACGAGGGTCCGCCACGCGACGCGCAGGCAGACCCCGAGTGCGGCCTCGTCCGGCCCGTGGCCGCTGACGTCGCCGATCATCGCGAACAGCGAGCCGTCCTCGCACTGGACGATGTCGTAGAAGTCGCCCCCGAGCAGCGCCCGGTCCCGGCCGGGGCGGTACCGCTGGCGGACCTCCACCGAGGCGTCGTGGACGAGCGGGGTCGGGAGCAGGCCGCGCTCCAGGCGGGTGTTCTCCGCCGCCCGGGCCTCGGCCTGGGCCAACTCGCGGGCGGTGTCCTGGGCGGCGCGCCGCTCGATCGCGTAGCGGACCGCCCGGCCGAGCAGCTCCGGGTCGACCTGGCTCTTGTTCAGGTAGTCCTGCGCGCCCCGGGAGACGGCCTCACTGCCCTTGGCCGAGTCGGAGAAGCCGGTCAGGACGATCACCGCCGCGCGCGGGGCCGCGGCGAGCACGCGTTCCAGACCGTCGAAGCCGGCCGTGTCGGGGAGCACCAGGTCGAGCAGAACGCAGCGGGTGTCCGCGCTGAGCACGTCCACGGCCTCGCCGATCGAGCGCACCCAGAGGACGGAGAGGTCGGGCTCGACCTCGTCGAGCATGTCCCGGACCAGCGTCGCGTCGCCCGGGTCGTCCTCGACCAGCACCAGCTGCATCTTGGGGTCGAAGGCCGGCGCGGCGGTCGGCGGTGTCAGCGCCGCGTCCACGTCATCTCCCGAGCCCTTCGATCCAGACAGACGGTCGGACGACCGAAGCCCGGGGCGGTCCTGGTGACCGTCGTGCTCGTTCGCGGGCCTCGGGACTGGGCCCCGGGGCGGAACCTCGGACTCGGCGTCACGGGGACGCTTCGTCGCGTGGGCGATACTGGGTTCGAACCAGTGACCTCCCCGGTGTGAGCGGGGCGCTCTCCCGCTGAGCTAATCGCCCGGGATGAGGAGCGCCACCATACCGGAGCCCCGCTCACCCGCGGAGAACCGCCCGGGTGCACCGCCGGGAGTGCTCCCGGCGGCCAGAAAGTGTCGGTCGGGCCCCCGCTGCTCATGACAATGGCACTGGATTCCACACGCCAAGCGGAGTTCAAACTTCGCTGGACCATGATCGACAACGGCCCAGGCCAAGTGCCCTATTAGCGCGCTGCGGGGGTGTTCGACCGCACCGCGTCCCGGCACCCTCCGCGAGCCCGTCATGCCAGGTGCGTCCGTATTCACGCAGGACAATGCGGCACAAATCGGACACGTTCGATTCCGCGCCGTAGCGGGAATAGATCTTGCTCGGGCCGACGCCGCCCGACGTTGCCCGGACATTGCGTTTCCGCGCGGCCGTTGCCCTCGAAGAATCATGGCGATACACAGTGACCTGAGGTTGCGACGGACGTTGTACAGCGTGAACCACCACAGCACGGCGAGGTTTGACTCCCCGGGGCCGGCAGCGGCAACGCAGCCCCCGTTCCGGAGAGGCCGGGCAAACCGCCGAGCACCATTCGAGAGAGGTACGGCACGCAGATGAAGGCAGAGTCTTCGGTCACCTGCGAGCTTCGCTTGCGCCTTCTGGTCGCAGGCGACGCAGCCCTGCCGGTCCCCGCGGCGCTGCGGTACGACCTTGCAGATCCCTACGCCATCCACGCCACGTTCCACGCGGCGGGCGACACGGTCGAGTGGGTCTTCGCCCGCGACCTGCTCGCGGCTGGTCTGCGCGACGACGCCGGTCTCGGCGACGTCCGCGTGTGGCCCTCCAGCGAGGCCGGTGTGCAGGTCGTCTACATCTCCCTGAGCTCGCCGGAGGGCGAGGCTCTGCTGGAGGCCCCCGCGCCCGAACTGTCCACCTTCCTGGACCGCACCTACGCGACGGTGCCGGCCGGCTCGGAGTCCATGCACCTGGACATCGACGCCGCGCTCACGCAGCTGATCGCCGAGAGCTGAGGCTCCGCGGGTCCGGCCCCGCGCGCAACGAACCCACGGTGGGGCGTCCTTCGGGACGCCCCACCGTCGTTGTGCCGGGCCAGATGATCTTGAACAGTCGATCTTGTGACGAATGATCAGATAATGATCTTTCAGATCGGATCGGGATCGTTCGCCGCATTCCGGGCGAACACCTCCGCGATCGCCGTCGTGACGGGCCCGGGCGCAGTCGGCAACTGACGGCCGTTCACGGCAGCGACGCCCTGGACGTCACGCGTCGACGAGGTCACGAAGACCTCGTCGGCGGTGTCGAGGTCGGCGGGCGTCAGGCGTTCCTCACGGACCTCCGGGCACCACGCGAGCACGAGTGCCCGGGTGACGCCGGCGAGGCAGCCGGAGGTCAGCGGAGGCGTGCGCACGACGCCGTCGTGGACGACGAAGACGTTCGTCGCGGTGCCCTCGCAGAGCTCGCCGATCGTGTTCGCGAACAGCGCCTCTCCGGCCCCCGCGGAGTGCGCGTGCGCGAGGGCGACGACGTTGTCGCCGTAGGACGTCGTCTTCACGCCGGCGACCGCCGAGCGTTCGTTGCGGACCCACGGGACGACCACGACCGACTCGGTCGGGGGCCACGGCGACATGGGTGACGCGGCGACCACAAGGGTCGGTTCGGCGTCCCCGCGCCCGGACCCGAGCGGGGCCTCGCCGCCGGTGAGCGTGATGCGCACTCTGCCCGGATTCGACCCGAGTTGTGCGCAAACGTCGGCCACCGCGGTCCGGACCACGGTGTCGTCGGGTACGGGCAGTCCCATCGCCGTGGCGGACGCGGCCAACCGGGTGAGATGCCGGGTGAGAGCGAACGGCGTTCCGTCGACGACCTTCGTCGTCTCGAACACCCCGTCGCCGACCGTGAAGCCGTGGTCGAAGACCGACACCGTCGCGGCGTCGCGATCGACCATCGCGCCGTTGACCCAGACCTTCACGTCACTCCTCCACGGATCGTGCCGACGACCTCCGGTGCGCCCGAGGCCAGGCCCAGGAGGCGCTCGGCCTTGAGTTCGGTCTCGGCCCACTCGGCGGCCGCGTCGGAGCCCCAGGTGATGCCGGCGCCGGTGCCGAAGCAGAGGACGTCGCCGGTGCGCCAGAACGTCCGGATGGCGACCGCGAGGGACCCGGTGCCGGCGTCGGCGTCCACCCACCCGAGGGCGCCGCAGTAGGGCCCGCGCGGCACCGGCTCGTAGTCGCGGATGACGTCGAGGGCGGCCAGCTTCGGGGCGCCGGTGACCGAGCCCGGGGGGAACGTCGCGGCGAGGAGGTCGGGCCACCCCGCGTCGGCCCGGAGACGGCCGCGGACGGTCGAGACGAGGTGGACGAGCCCGGGGTGCGGTTCGACCGCGCAGAGCGCCGGGACGGTCACGGAGCCGGTCTCGCAGACGCGGCCGAGGTCGTTGCGGACGAGGTCGACGATCATCACGTTCTCGGCCCGGTCCTTCTCGCGAAGGTCCGCGCTCCCCCGGCCGGTGCCCTTGATCGGGCTGGACTCGACGACGCGCCCCGAGCGGCGCAGGAACAGCTCCGGCGAGGCTCCGGCGACGTGGACGTCGTGGGCGGGCAGCCGGAGCAGCCCGGCGTGCGGGGCGGGGTTGCCGGAGGCCAGGCGGGCCGCCAGACCGGTGACGTCCGCCCGCGCGGGGTCGGGCAGCGGCGCGGAGACGATCCGGCAGAGGTTGGCCTGGTAGACCTCGCCCGTTGCGATGCGGGCGCGGATGGCGTCGACGGCGGCGGTGTAGGCCGGCTCGTCCAGCGAGGACGTCCAGCCCTCCCGGCGCGGGCCGACCCACGGGCCGGGTTCCGGGGCCCCCGGCCGGACGTCGGAGAACCGGGCGCAGGTGATCCGACCCTCGAAGGTCGCGAGCACCGCCCAGAAGCCCTCGGACTCCAGGGCCGCCGGGTCGTCGGTGACGTCGACGAGACCCCGGGCGACGACTCCACCACCACTGAACAGCGGTTCGTCCGCGGCGCTCACCTGCGGCAACCTACTCCGCTCCCCCGACCGGACGACTCAACGTGGAGGTTGTTGAGAACCAGTGCGACGGATGGGCTATTGTTCTGACCGCACCGCAGAGATCCCACCGGATCGAAGCGGATCGCGCGGACGTGGCTCAGTTGGTAGAGCATCACCTTGCCAAGGTGAGGGTCGCGGGTTCGAATCCCGTCGTCCGCTCGAAGGTGGCCGACGGGCTACCCCAGGGCAACACCCCTGGCCGGATGGCCGAGTGGCTTAGGCAAGGGCCTGCAAAGCCCTGTACGCGGGTTCGATTCCCGCTCCGGCCTCGTATCCACCATCCCGGGCGTTTAGCTCAGCGGGAGAGCGCTTCCCTGACACGGAAGAGGTCACTGGTTCAATCCCAGTAACGCCCACCAAAACATGCGTCAGCCCCGGTCCTCGACCGGGGCTGTCGCATTTCTCGGGTCAGACGCGGCGCGCGAGCAGGACGTCGTCGGGGATGTCGGGGCCGTCGTACCCGGGTGGTTGGCGGCGGGGGCGGAGGCCGCGGGTCTCGACGGTCCAGGTCTCGTCCAGGGCAGCGGCGAAGTCGGCCGGCAGCAGGTAGTCGTCGGGTTCCATGCCCTCCGGCAGACGGTTGTGCGCCCGGACGGCGGCCAGATCGTGGCCGACGACCAGGAGGCGGCCGTCCGGGACCACGAGGCCGAGGATCGTGGCCAGCAGGGCACCGTCCGCGTCCTTGCGGAGCGCCGGGTAGTGGAGCGAGACAAGGTCGAACGGGCCCGACGGCAGGTTCTCCGCGAGGTCGGCCACCACCCAGGTGATCGGCAGGTCGCCGGCCTTCTCCCGCGCCCGCGCGACCGCGACCTCGGAGATGTCCAGCGCAGTGACGTCCCACCCGCGGGCGGCGAGCCAGATCGCGTCGGCACCTTCGCCGCAGCCGGCGTCGAGGGCGCGGCCGGGCGGCAGGTCGGACACGAGGTCGACGAGCGCGGAGTTCGCGTGGCCGCTCCACCGCTGCTCGACCTCGCCGTAGCGGGCGTCCCAGGACTCCGCGGTGTCGTAGCTCTCCGGCGCCTCGCCATGATGGGTGCTCATGCCGTTGACGGTAAGAACCGCGCCGGCACGGCGGCAACCGATGTTGCGGGAACAGCAACACGACCAGGAGGACCAGTGTCAGAGGCTCGGCCCCGGTACACCGTGTGGATCGACGCCCCCGCCGGTTGGGTCCCCGTCCCCGCCGGCGGCACCGATCCCGGGCCCTGGGCCGCCGAGACCGCCCAGCAGTTCTGGGACGCCGCCGCCCCGGACCGCGCGACGCCGGGCGCGATCGCCGACACCGCCGCCGTCCTCGCCGCCCGCGCCCGCGACTGCCAGACCCGGACCTGGATCCACGCCCTGCTCCGCCTCACGAGCCCGGAGGCGCCGCCCGCGATGACGGCAGAGCTCCAGTTACTCGTCCCCGAGGGGCCCGACGACCCGTTCACCGTCGACGCGTTCTCCGCCGCCCTCGTGAAGCGCAACCGTCGGGCGGTCGTCAATCGCGAGCAGCTGCCGGCCGGCCCCGCCGTCCGGTGCCTGCGCCCGACCCGCGGACCTCGCGAAGGCCTCCGCCGCCCGACTCTCACCCAGGTCGTCCACGGCATCTTCCCGCCGCAGCTGCAGCGCGAAGGCCTCGTCCTCGTCACCACCGGCACCGGGCTGACCAAGGGCTCCCCCGCCCTCGCCGAGGTCGACGAGCTCGCCACGCGCATCAGCGTCGAGGTCCTCGCCTAGGACTCTCCTGAACAAAGCCGTTCTCGCGGTCTATTCGGAGCGCGGGCGACGCGCCGG